>CANRIR010000002.1 GCA_947630735.1 uncultured Marvinbryantia sp. | reverse complement strand
TAAAAAAAGCAAGGAAAACCTTGCAAAATAAGGAAAAAATTTAATTAGAATCAGCTGACAAGTGGCAAACTCGGGTCATAGCATAAACGAGGATTAATGTATAGAATTTTTTGAAAAATTAAGGAATTATAAAGAAAACAATTTCTGGAAGGTGCTGTTTGACATTAGCTGCAATACCATATATAATAAGAAAAAATGATCATGACAGGGGGAAACTGCTATGCCTGGACGAATTGCGGCCGTGCAGCGGGAGACAAAGGAGACAAGCATCCGGCTGACATTTAATATAGATGGGAGCGGAGCGTGCAGCGTGGATTCCGGCATCCCGTTCCTGGATCACATGCTGGCGGGGTTCGCCAAACATGGGCTCTTTGACCTGGACGCCAAGATCCGCGGCGATGTGGAGGTGGATTCCCACCACACCATAGAGGACACCGGCATCGTGCTGGGGGAGGCCATCAAAAAAGCCGTGGGCGATAAGAACGGCATCCTGCGCTTCGGGCACGCCGTTTTGCCCATGGACGACGCGCTGGTGCTGTGCGCCGTCGATCTGTCCGGCAGGCCCTATCTGAGCTCGGACCTTACGTTCACGGCGGAGAGGATCGGGGATATGGACACGGAGATGGTGCAGGAATTTTTCTATGCCGTGTCGTACTCCGCGGGCATGAACCTGCATTTTAAGCAGTTTTCCGGGAAAAATAACCACCATATCGCGGAGTGCGCTTTCAAGGCATTCGCGCGGGCGCTGGATATGGCTACCACCACGGATGACCGGATCATCGGGGTGCTCTCTACGAAAGGAACATTAGAATGAAAAACAAGAAGTTTTATGCACATATATTTTTGCGCAACGGAAAGGCCGTCACGGATTTTAAGGACAAAAAGCTCTTTGCCGGCGGCAATGCGGTGCAGCTCGCGGAAGATTATGAGAAGGCCGGCGCGGACGGGCTGATCCTGTTCGACCTGTCCAAAAAGGACGAGGAGCACGAGACCAACCTCGGCCGCATCCGGGAGATCAGCCGTGCCGTGCACATCCCGCTCATCGGCGGTGGCCATATCGAGCGGATGGAGGATGTGAAAAAGCTGATCTACGCCGGATGCTCCCAGGTTTTTCTGAATATGTCGAAGGCGGAGAATATCAGGCTCCTTCCGGAGGTGTCCAAGCGCTTTGGAAAAGAGAAGATGGCGGTCTGCATCAATGAGTTCATGTCGCTCTCGGAGGACGCGGAGCATCTGGCGAAACACGCGTCCATGGCGCTTTTGTTCGGCGACAGCCGCCATATCTACGAGGCGGTCAACTGCCTGGGCCTGGAGTCCATCCCGTTTTTCGCGGACGCGGACGACGACCGCCTGGCTGCGCTTCTGAAGCTGGAGCGCGTGATCGGTGTGTCCGGAAAGCTCATCTCCGACCCCGAGACGAACCTGAGCGGCCTGCGGGTGCGCATGGCGTCCCGCGGCGTGCCGATGAGCAGCTTTGAGAGCGCCATGAAGTGGTCCGAGTTCAAGCTGGGCCCGGACGGCCTGCTGCCCGTGGTGGTGCAGGACTGCGAGAACAACCAGGTGCTGATGGTGGCCTACATGAACGAGGAGGCCTTTGCGCAGACGCTGCTCACGGGGAAGATGACTTATTACAGCCGCAGCCGCAAAGAACTCTGGCAGAAGGGCGCGACCTCCGGGCATTACCAGTTTCTGCGCCAGCTCTCGGTGGACTGCGACAACGACACGCTCCTCGCAAAGGTCGTGCAGGTGGGGGCGGCCTGCCACACCGGGAACCGCAGCTGCTTCTACCGCGACATCGCGTCTTCCGCGTATGAAAAGCGCAGCCGCGATTCCGTGTTTGAGGATGTGATGCAGGTCATCCTGGACCGCCAGAAGAACCCGAAGGAGGGCTCCTACACCAGCTACCTGTTCGACAAGGGCCTGGACAAGATCCTGAAAAAACTGGGCGAGGAGGCGACGGAGATCGTCATCGCCGCCAAAAACCCGGATCCCGAGGAGATCAAGTATGAGATCGGCGATTTCCTGTACCACATGATGGTGCTGATGGCCGAGAAGGGCTTGAGCTGGGACGACATTACCGACGAGCTTGCGAAGCGGTAGAAGAAAATATAAAGGAATGAGACCATGAGAAAACTCGCTCTGGACGACGAGATACTGCTTAAAATTGAAAAACCGGCGCGTTATATCGGCAACGAGATCAACGCGGTCAGGAAGGACGCGGACGCGGTGGATGTGCGCATCGCCATGTGTTTCCCGGATGTGTACGAGATCGGCATGTCGCATCTGGGGATCCAGATCCTCTACGAGCTGTTTAACCGGCGCGAGGATGTGTGGTGCGAGCGCGTATATTCGCCGTGGACCGACCTGGATAAGATCATGCGGGAGAGAGACATCCCGCTTTTTGCGTTGGAGTCGCAGGACCCCATTTTAGACTTCGATTTTCTGGGCATTACCATTCAGTATGAGATGTGCTACACCAATATCCTGCAGATCCTGGATCTCTCCCATATCCCGCTTCTGGCAAAAGACCGGCAGGAGGGCTGCCCCCTGGTCATTGGGGGAGGGCCGTGCACCTACAACCCCGAGCCCCTGGCGGATTTTTTTGACCTGTTCTACATCGGGGAGGGGGAGACGTCCTACGACGCCCTGATCGATCTATACAGGGAGCACAAAGCCGCGAAAAAGAGCCGGAAGGAATTTTTGCTGGCGGCCTCGCGAATTCCCGGCATCTATGTGCCCTCCCTCTACGAGGCAGATTACCATGAGGACGGGACGATCGCGTCCTTCGCCCCCGTGTGCGAAGGGGTTCCGGCCGTGATCCAAAAACAGATCGTGATGGATCTCGACCGCGCGCCTTACCCGAAAGCGCCCATCGTGCCCTTCATCAAGGTGACCCAGGACAGGGTTGTGCTGGAGATCCAGCGCGGCTGCATCCGCGGGTGCAGGTTCTGCCAGGCGGGGATGATCTACCGGCCCGCGCGCGAGCGGGACGTGGAGGGCCTGAAAGCGTGTGCCGACGAGATGCTGAAAAACACGGGCCACGAGGAGATCTCTCTGAGCTCCCTAAGTTCCAGCGACTATTCGCAGCTGCGGGAGCTGACGGACTACCTGATCAAAAAGTGCAGCGGCAGCGGGATCAATATCTCGCTCCCCTCCCTGCGCATCGACGCGTTCTCCCTGGATGTGATGGGCAAGGTGCAGGACGTGCGCAAGAGCAGCCTTACCTTTGCGCCGGAGGCCGGTTCCCAGAGGCTGCGCGACGTGATCAACAAGGGCCTGACCGAGGAAGTGATCCTGAAGGGAGCGGGCGACGCCTTCGAGGGCGGGTGGAACAAGGTCAAGCTCTACTTCATGCTGGGCCTTCCCACCGAGACGGAAGAGGACCGAAAGGAGATCGCGCATCTGGCCGAAAGAATTGCGGAGCGCTACTATGAGATCCCCAAGGAACGCAGGAACGGCAAGTGCCAGATCACGGTCAGCACCTCCTTTTTTGTGCCGAAGCCGTTCACGCCTTTCCAGTGGGAGCGCATGTGCACCAAGGACGAATTTCTGGGGCATGCCCGCACGGTCAACCACGAGATCAAGGACCAGCTGAACCGCAAGAGCATCCGCTACCACTGGCACGAGGCGGATGTGACGGTGCTGGAGGGGCTTCTGGCCCGGGGCGACCGCAGAGTGGGCGCGGCCATTCTGGACGCCTACCGGCACGGGGCACTCTATGACGCCTGGACGGACGAGTTCCGCAGTGAGCTGTGGGAGCAGGCGTTTCAAAACACTGGCATCGATCCGAATTTTTATACGGTGCGGGAGCGGTCCCTGGATGAGATCCTGCCCTGGGACTTCATCGACACCGGCGTCACAAAGGCGCATCTGGCGCGCGAGAGGCAGCGCGCCCTGGCGCAGGAAGTGACGGAAAACTGCCGACGGAAGTGTTCCGGCTGCGGGGCAAGGCGCTATGGGGGAGGAGTCTGCTATGAAGGTTAGGATTAAATTTTCCAAGCAGGGCGTGATGAAATTCATCGGCCATCTGGACGTCATGCGGTTCTTCCAGAAGGCCATGCGCCGCGCCGGAATAGACATCGCGTTCACCGAGGGCTTCAGCCCGCACATGATCATGTCTTTTGCCCTGCCCTTGGGCGTCGGGCTTACCAGCAGCGCGGAATATATGGATATTGAGATCCGCACGCCCGTCTCCTCGGCGGAGGCGGTAGCGCGCCTGAACGGCGTGATGGCGGAGGGCATGGAGGTGCTCTCTTTCAGGCAGATCGACGACGGGAAGGCGGCAAAGGCCATGACGCTGGTGGCCGCGGCGGATTATACCGTGCGCCTGCGAGACGAGGCCAATCTCCCCGCGGGATGGCAGGAGCGCCTGCCCGGATTTGCGGCGCAGGAGCATATCGTCGTCCTAAAAAAGAGCAAGACCGGCGAGCGGGAAGAGGATATTCGCCCCATGATCTACCGCCTGGAGGCCAAAGACGGGGCGGTGCAGATGCGGCTCGCCGCCGGGAGCGCGGCAAACCTGAAGCCGGAGCTTGTGATGGAGGCGTTCGCGGAATATCTCGGCACGGAACTTCCGGAGTACGGCCTTCTGATCAACCGCGAGGAGCTCTATGCGCAGCTCTCACAGGACTTTATTCCATTGAATGATCTGGGACGGGATATCGATGCGTAAATTGATCGTGACAAGATACAAAGGCGGGATTGCCGCGGCGCTGTTCGACGGCTCCAAAGCGGTGGAGCTCTTCTATGAAAACGAGGAGGAATCTCTGCTCGGCAATATCTATGTGGGGAAAGTGGCCGACGTGGTGCCCAACATCCGGGCGGCGTTTGTGGAGATCGAGGGGCGCGTCCCCTGCTATTACTCCCTCGCGGAGAACACCTCGCCCGTCTGCGTGTCCCGCGGGCAGTCGAAGAAGCTGGCCCAGGGGGACGAGATTCTGGTGCAGGTCTCGCGCGAGAGCGTGAAGTCGAAAGCGCCCACCGTCACGTCGAACCTGTCCCTGACCGGCCGCTTCCTGGTGCTGACCACCGGGAAAAAACAGATCGGCATTTCCGCAAAGATCGCAAAAGAACTGCGGCCGCAGCTGCTTGCCGCTATATCCCCCTTCCAGGATGCGCGCTACGGGTGGATTGTGCGCACCAACGCGGCGTATGCCCCGGCGGGCGAGCTGGAGAGGGAGGCCGGGATTCTGGCGGGACGCTATGAAGATCTGATCGCGGCGGCGCCGCACCGCACCTGCCGCAGCTGCCTGTACAAAAACCCGCCCGCGTGGCTTCTGCAGATACGCGATATCTACGATACCGAGTACGAGCAGATCGTCACGGACGACGAGGCGCTGTATGGGGAACTGCAGACCTATCTGCGGGAATACCTGCCCGCCGGGACGGACGCGCTGGTCCTCTACCGGGACCGCCTGCTGCCCTTAGATAAGCTCTATCCCCTGGAGGGCGCTTTTCGCGAGGCCCTCTCGGAGCGCGTCTGGCTGAGATCCGGCGCGTACCTGGTCATCCAGCCCACGGAGGCCCTGACGGCAATCGACGTGAACACGGGCAAGTGTGACCGGGGAAAGGCCGGGGACGTGTTTTA
This sequence comes from uncultured Marvinbryantia sp., assembly GCA_947630735.1. GTDB lineage: Bacteria > Bacillota > Clostridia > Lachnospirales > Lachnospiraceae > Marvinbryantia. Next base: position 107,792 of record CANRIR010000002.1, on the reverse strand, counting down.
CAAGATCAATCTGGAGGCGGCGCGGGAGATCGCGCGGCAGATCCGCCTGCGCAACCTGTCCGGCATCATTGTGGCGGATTTCATCAACATGGAGAACGGGGAGCAGGATCAGGACCTGTTGGACGCGCTGGCCCAGGAGCTGAAAAAAGATCCGGTAAAGGCGGTCGTGGTGGACATGACCCCGCTGGGGCTGGTGGAGATCACCCGGAAGCGGGTGCGCAAAAGCCTGGCGGAGAAGATGAAGGGGGCAAAGGAGACGTAACCCGCAGCGAAAATCATGGAAGTGAAAATCGTTAGAATTAGAACGACGTATCGCCCGCGCAGGGCCATACGTCCCGTGCAGACCCGCTCGCGCTTCCTCAAAGCGCAGCGGCACTAAACTCGGCCGGCCGTTGGTCCGGCCTCTTTAAGTGCCGGCGCTTTTCGAGAGTCTGCCTGGGACATACGGCCCTGCGCGGGCTTATTTACATTTGTTTATTTGACCACTTACTTATTTTATATTTTTTTTGGAGGATGGACGATTTTATCATGGATATTATATATAATTTGAGATATAAATGAAATTGCAATATTTTTTAAAAATAATATTGAAATATATTTCACGTTATGATACAATGATTCCATCTTGAGAGAAACAAATGTTTGAAACACAGCAGGACGGAGGTTGGCATTGAAAAGAAAAGAAGAGATGGAAGATAAAAAATATTCCGGGACCACTGGACAGCCAAAAAATGCGGAACAGAGAAAGGATGCAGATAAAACAAAACTGACGGAAGAAACGGAGCGGGCACAGGACGAAAATCTGCGGGATATTTACGACCGCATCGCGAAGCGCTGCCTTTCCCTGTCAGCGCGCTGCACGATAAAGCTGATTAACGGATTATTTGGCACAGATTACCCGATAGACAGCGATGTCCAGTATAACTGGACAGAAAATGTGGACGACGGACTGAAAAAGACACTGTCGGACACCATTATCACGATCAATGGGAACCGTAGTTATCACTGCGAGTTCCAGATGACAAAAGACGGGGAGATGATCCTGCGCATGCTGGAGTATGGACTGCACCATGCGGTAAAAAGTCGAGAGGGGATAGATGTACTGGAGTTTCCGGAACCGGTAATTGTATATCTGTATGATGAAAACCTGCCGGAGGAATACAAGATATGTATTCGCTTTGGGACACAGGGGGAATATATATATAAAGTGCCGGTATTCCGATATTTGAAGCGAACCGGTGAGAGCGAAAAAACAAGGGATGAACTGATCGTCCTGCTGCCGTTCCAACTGCTGCGGCTGCGCCGTGCGATCGAGAAAAAGCGGACGAAAGAAAACAGGGAGGCATTGCAAAAGATCATCACAAATGATATAGTAAAGACACTGGAACGAAATGTGGCGGCGGGAAACATCACGAAGATCGAGAAAGACCAGATCATCGCGATGACGATGCGCTTATATGAGCATATTTATGGGAAATATGCGCAGGAGATGCCGGAGGTGGAAAAGATGATGAGCGATGCACTGGTGCTTAAAGGAGACGAATATTACTATCAGGTCCGGACACTGGAAGAAAAGATTCGGGAACAGAATAGGGCACACAAAAAAGAGATGGATGAGAAAGACGCACAGTTGAAAAAGAAAGACGCACAGTTGGAAAAGATGGCTGCACAGCTGCAAGATCTGACACGCCGTTTGGCAGAAGTGGAAGCGCGGACGAACATTGTAGGGGATAAGTGACGCATACAGAGAGCATCCTGCGAATTTTCGTGAAAGTGCTATATTTTGATCTTTGACAGCTTTTGAAAAAAGCTCTGGCTCCTGCTCTGTGAGCGGTGTTCAGGGCTTTTTACGTTTCTTTGCGAAACATTGAGAGGCTATGCTTTTTAGATTACTTGAATTTAAAAAATCTTACAAGAATTTTAAAAAATATTGCCAAACATATTGACAAACTGTAGTAAATTTTGTAAAATTTTCACAAGATTAAAAGAATTTCGTATCTACGATATTTTCGAGAGGAATTGAATGATCACATAATACGCTGACCGAGAAGTGTGGGGGAGGTAGCGGATATGAAAATGAGACGGAAGAAAATACTTGCCATGTTCCTTGCGTTTTCCATTGTGCTGCAGCAGGGCGGCGTGGCAGAAGTGACGACAGCGGGAAGAACGGTACAGGCAGAGGAAACGGCATCTGCTCCGGATGCGGAGGCATTGGCTGCGCCTGCGACAGAAACGGCATCTGCTCCGGATATGGAGGCATCGGCTGTGTCTGCAGAGGAAACGGCATCTGCTCCGGATACGGAAGCATCGGCTGCGCCTGCAGAGAAGACGGCATCTGCCACTGATACAGAGGCATCTTCTGTACCTCTGACGGAAGCGCCTGCGCAGAACCAGACGGATAACGCTGCGGAGCCTGAGTTTATCATCGATCCGGTATATGTGCAGCAGAGTGATTCATCTGTACCACAGCAGGAGACGACAGAAACGCTTCCGGATGTGAATGAGAACGTCCAGCCCGAGCTGAAGCTGGACAATGCAGCCCAGACTGACGCGGACCATACATTGCCGTATATTGCTCTGGAGCTGACGCGCCCGGACGGGTTTCCTGCGGATGCAGACTGGAAACTGGAATTGTTAAACGAAGAAGAGAAAACGGGACTGACGGCCGATATCAATATGAATCTGGCCGATGGTCTCGTTTTGCGCTTTTCTGTGGAACAAAACGGAAGTGCTTGCGACATTGCCGGAGCAAAAGCAGTGTTTGACGGTCTGGATGATTCCTATCTTGCGGATGGACATCTGTCCATGTATCGCAATGGCGTATGGGAGGAACTGAGCGCAGTATTTTTTGAAGACGCAGGCAGAGTGCGCGCCAGCTTTCCTTTAGATGCCATCGGCATCCTGTGCTTCTGGAAACCGGTTCAGCCGCAGGAAAGCGAGACCGAAGCGCCCGAAACAAAAGAAACAGAGACTGAGGCGAAGAAGGAAGAAACAGAAGAGACAGAGACTGAGACGAAGAAGGAAGAGACAGAAGAAACGGAGACTGAGACGAAGAAGGAAGAAGCAGAAGAGACGGAGACCGAGACGAAGAAGGAAGAAGCAGAAGAGACAGAAACGAAAAAGGAAGAGACAGAAGAAACAGAGACTGAGACGAAGCAGGAAGAGACAGAAGAAACGGAAACAGAAGAAGCAGAGACAAACAAAGGCCAGTCAGATATTCCACAAATGGAAGGCCCCGGTATGGACGAACCTGGCATGGAAGATTCTGGGGTGGAGGAGCCTGGGACAAATGATGTAGACACATATTCGGTTTATGAGATTCTCTATTCGGATGGAGAGATGGTGTTCCAGACCAATGCGGAGCTAGATGCAGAAAAAGCGGGAAAAGGACCTTATTACGTCTTTCATGATGATGGAAGTACTCATTTGGATGGCGAGAATGTAAAATGGGATTTTGAAGATTATAAGAATCAGATAACGTCTGTCACATTCCGTGAAGATGTACCGCTAGCGTCGTTGGAATGTATATTCAAAAAATGTGAGAACTTGGAAAAGGTAGAAATTGGTAGTTTTACCGCATCCGAAGTGAAACGTATGGGTTGGGCATTCTACAAATGCGGGAAATTAACTTCGCTGGATCTTAGCAGATGGAGAAATGCACCGGTAACATATATGAAGCAGACATTTGCAGACTGCACTAACCTCCAAAATTTGAATGTCGCAAACTGGAATACTATGAATCTTGATAGTCTATACTGGACATTTCAAAATTGTGGGGCTTTGAAATCCATTGATGTAAAAAATTGGAATACAGGAAAAGTTACTAACATGATAGGAACATTTCTGGGGTGCAGTTCTTTGACAGCCTTGGATCTGTCTGGTTGGAATACAAGTAACGTGAGAGGGAGCGTAAATATTGCAAACTTTTTTAAAAACTGTAATTCGTTATCAGAGATAACCCTAGGATCATCTTTTATGTTTAAAAATGCGAGTGCATCGGGTGTTGGACTTAGCGGTTATTGGAAAAATGAATCAAATGAGGTCTACAGTGCGGAAGAGCTCGTGAGTAATTATAAAGCTGATATGGCCGGAAAATATGTCAAAGCAACGGTTTGCGCGATTCTTTACCAAAGCGGCGAACTTGTTTTTCAGAATGATGAGGAGCCCGAAACTACCCGAGGCACAGTCGATAAGATTTATACGGATGTTGGCAAAAATGCCAGTACAGGGGAGTGGCCATTCCACGATGCTAAAGACAAGATAACTTCTGTGACGTTTCGTGATAATGTAAAACTGGATTCGCTAAATTCTATTTTTGACGGATGTACAGAGCTACAAAAAGTAAATACAGAAAAGTTCGATGCTACTGGTGTGAGGTCTTTGGCACGAGCTTTCTATAACTGCACTAGCCTGACAAAGTTGAATCTAAGCAATTGGGACGTATCAGCAGTGACAGATATGACACGTGTGTTCGAAAAATGTAAAGCCCTTCGAACGCTGGAAATCAGTAATTGGGATACGAGTTCTGTTACCAGCGTATTCTCTGTATTTCGGGAATGCACTTCTTTGATAGCGCTGGACGTTAGTGGTTGGGATACGAGTAAAGTTGGAAATATGCAGGATGTATTCTATGGCTGTACACAGCTGACGGAACTTGATATGAGTGGTTGGACAACAGCAGCATCCAATGCGGATCCATGGAGGATGTTTTATAACTGCGCTGCTTTGCAGCAATTAAGACTGAATTCTGCCTTTGTTACAGCGAAAGAAACTTACCTTTCGACTCCTCCGCCTAACCCTCCTCTTCCTGACAAATGGAAAGCCTTGACCAGCAAAGTGGAATATACTTCAAATGAACTGTTGACGTCTACTTCCAAGGCCACCGACACCTACGTCCGCGCTGTCCCGATAACCTTTCATGGCAATGGCGGAACGCCGGATCAAACCAAAGTTGACGCCTTTATTGAGTTCGCACTGGGGGAGGATAAATGGAACCTCGTGACAGAGCCAACCTATGCCGGCTATGAATTTGACGGATGGTGGACCGCATCGGAGGACGGCGAACAGCTTACGGCGGAAACTCCTGTCACGCAGACCGATTACTATGCCCACTGGAAAAAAGACAATGTCTATGAGATTTTCTATAAGAAAACCGGCGAATTGGTGTTACAGAATACAGATGATGTGGATCAAGATAAAGCAGATCCGGAGAATCCTGATGAGTACACGATATATAAGGACGATGGAAGCAACGCTCTTGCGGGAAACGAAAATTGGGACTTTGATGCAATCAAAAAAGACATCAAATCTGTGACGTTCCGTGATAATGTAAAATTAAAAACGGTTCAGTTTATTTTTAAAAATTGTACAAATCTGCAAATTGTAAATACAGGTGAGTATGATGCGGCTGGTGTCACATCAATCGCGCAGGCTTTTAATGGCTGCGAAAAATTGACGTCTCTGGATTTAAGCAAATGGGATGTGTCGTCTGCTGCAAATATCGGGCACGTATTCCAGAACTGTAAGAATCTTGTCAAGCTGAACGTGAGCACCTGGAACACTGCTTCGGCCAATAATATGTTCGAAACATTTGCAGGCTGTTCTTCCCTTGTAAATCTGGATGTCAGCGGATGGAATACCAGTTTGGTAACAAACCTGATCAGAACGTTTAAAGACTGCAGTTCTTTGAAAGAATTGAACCTGAACAGTTGGAATACAACAACTGTATCTTCTGCAGATATGTCAGGTATGTTTGCCGGCTGTAATTTCCTGTCACGTTTAACTTTTGGATCAAGCTTTCAGTTTCGCACGAATAATGCTGGTCTTACCGGTTTCTGGCAGAAGGAGAACAATACCGAGGTAGTCTATACCGCGGAAGAACTGATGATGAACCCAAGCGATCTGGCCGGCACGTATGTCCGTCCGAGGGTTTATGAGATCCTGTATGAGAGCGGGGAAATGGTTTTCCAGAATGACAACACGCCGGATCCGTCCAAAGGAGATGTTTACCGGATCTACGAGGACGACGGGAGCAATGCGGAAACATATACAAATTGCAGCTGGGAGTTCCAGGGGGATAAGAGCAGGATCACATCGGTGTCGTTTCGCGATAACGTAAAACTCAAATCTCTTTGCTGCATCTTCGATGGATGTGGGAATCTTGCGTCCGTGGATACCGGAAAATTTGATGCTTCCAGCGTGTCAAATATGAATGATGCTTTCCGCGGGTGCACGAGCCTGGTTTCTCTCAATCTGGGCGGATGGGATACATCACGTGTGACAAATGTCGCGGGTATGTTTCAGAACTGTACTTCGCTGGTATCCATAAACGGCATTGAAAGCTGGAATACATCGAATGTTTCCAGCGTGAACGAGACATTTGCAGGATGCAGTTCCCTGCTCACTTTGAATCTGCAGAATTGGAATACGGAAAAGGTTGGCAATGATAAGTGGCGCATGTTTTACGAGTGCAGATCGCTTGTGAAGCTGACTTTGGGATCGGGCTACGCAAAGAAAGGAAGAGATGCAGATACTGCCCTCCCCGATGGATGGATGAAAAAAACGGGCGAAGATGTTTTCGTTGGAAATGCCTCAACAGGAAAGCCATATACGGGCGCTGAGCTGACAAATCAGGAAGCCGAAAATATTGCCGGTTCCTATTATCGCACGGTGCGCATATCCTTCAACGGAAACGGAGGCGCGGCCAGTCAGCAGGGTGCGGACGGCTACCTGGATATGAAGATAGCAGGGGAGGACATTCCCACGGCAATTCGTGAGGGATATACTTTCGCTGGCTGGTTTACGGACCCTGCAGGCGGAGAGCAATTAAATGCGGGGGACGTCATCTCCCAGCTGATGTATTATGCCCACTGGACACCGTACACCTATACGCTGTGCCTGTATCCGCAGACCGGAAACGCTGCGGATGGGAAGCCAAAAGATGAAATCAAAACACAAACGCTGAGATATGCCGACTTCTACCAGTTGTCGGAAAATCTGTTTACAAATGAGGGCAAATTCCTGATCGGATGGAATACCAGAAGCGATGGTCAGGGAAAAATGTACGATCCCAACGCCAGGGTGTCGGGACTTGCCGATCAGGACGGATCTACGGTAAATCTGTATGCTATCTGGGGAGATCCGGACGACTATGCCTGGCTGTCCTTTGATGCACAGGGCGGTACCGATGTGGCTTCCATGCGGGTAAAGAAGGGCGTGACCCTTAATCAGGATCTGCCGCAATCAATGCGGGAAGGTTATGAGTTTCTCTACTGGTCTAAAGATACAGAGGGCCGTACCGGTTCTGTAAACGGTTACAATTTAGAAATAACGGGCGATATGACTCTGTATGCCATATGGGAACGCTATTTGACTGCAACTTTTAACCCGTGCATAGACGGGCTTGCGCCGACGACAATGCAGACGACTGCCAGGAATCCCCTCAAGGGGTCTTTGCCAAGTTATCCGCAAAGAGAGGATGGCAGAACTTTGATCGGCTGGTTTACGGCTGAAACCGGAGGAGAACAGGTTCGGTCTGGGGAGACCTATCTTACGGATGATACGGAGTTTTTTGCACATTGGGGCTGGAAACCACAGTTCGAAACAGCAGGCGGAAAATTTACTACCTATCCTGAAATGACCTATGTGGAGGGCAAATCGGACTATACTTTTGCCGAGCTGCCGAAGGTCGAACGGGATGGCTATAAATTTGACGGTTGGTACTGGGAGTACACAGAGGAGAGTATAAAAAAAGAGAAAAAGATAGAACTTAATGAGACAGTGGATCTTGCGAAAGGTACGCGCATTGTTGCGCACTGGAGCAGGCTGGAAACGGCTGAGCTCACACTGAATCCGAACGGAGGCACGGTCAACGGCAAAAAAGACAACGTGATCCTACATTCTTACTGCGACAGTCCGGTGGGAGATCTGCCCATCCCGGAAAGAGATGGCTATGTGTTCCAGGGATGGTACGATGAAGATGGAGTTCTCTGCAGCTCGGACAGTGAGTTCGATAAAAATACGAAGCTCACTGCGCAATGGGCTGAGGAAGTGTATGTTACCTTTATGGATGGTAATACCGTTGTAGAACAGCTTGCGGTGGCGAAGGACGGTACAATCGCATCCCTGCCGGGCACAAGCAAAGGAGACACAGAAAATCCCAAAATTCTGGTGGGATGGTATGCAGATCCGGGATTCGATGAGAGTACAAAGTTGACCACAAGTACGAACATTGCGGGGAATACGGTCTACTATGCAAAATGGAGAGAACTGAACAATACCCAAACCAGCGGCGGAATAACCTATACCTATGGCATTGAGTGGAACTCGGCTTCCAATGAAAACGTGGACAATGTTGGCGATAGACTGGTATTTCATCCCACAGATTACCGGGATCAGACGGCGTCTCTGCATATTCATTTGCAAATGAATGTGGATGATAACACCGGAAAGAAGACGATACCGGAAGGAGCCATACAGATCAGGATTCCCCAATATGTCTGGAAGAATTGGGAGGGCGCGTGGGAAGGCGACTGCAATATAAGTTCGTCTTTGCCTTCATCATCCAGCGGTGCGAACTTTTCCTATAAAAAACAAGGTAACGATTATATCTTGTATAATGTCAGCGAGATTTCCGGCGGTGCAGGTATTGACCTCACAATCAGTTATACTGTGACTCCGTCGAAAGTGCCGGGCGGTGGAATTGACGCGGCTGGAAATTATGTAATCAAAGATGACAATTATTATCATGAAGAGTTTCCGGTAGGAATCACGATCAATACCGGTTCCGAAGAAGAAAAGATTGAGTTTGAAAATAACATTGCAATTGAAATGCATACGCGTGTGAACACCTTTGCATCAAAGGAATTTTCGAAGCTCCGCTATTCCTGTTACGATGTGTGGCAGAAAGAGTGGGGAGAAATACCTGCGGATGCGGACGATTATTTCTATATTGAATGGAAATTAAAGGAGACCGTACAAACCACCACAAATCAGCCGTTTACTTTTAGCTGGTCGGAGGAAAATACTGTTCATGACGGGACGGTGGTAGGTTTTACCAAACCGGAAACGGATGTGGATAATCCGTCCGGCTATCAGGTCAATGACAGCAAAGTTGTCGTGAAATATCCGCTCTCTATGCTGGATGAGGCAGTGGATGGAAAACTGAACATCCATAACGAAGCGATTGTGACAGAGAATTGGAAATCCGGTTACAAGACATCACACAGAGTATCCGCAAACTACACGGTGGATGTTCCAAAGAGTACCGGCGGCGAACGGGGGTTTGAAAAGTTTTCATTTGACACGAAGAACAATGCGAATGTGAATGCACCGGCGCAGAAACACGGCGGGCAAGAAGATATTCTGGATGATCAGGCTGAAGTTTCATTAGGGTGGCGGATCAGCTACAGCGGCGGACCGGAAAATACCCCAACCTGGAATGCCGAGAAGGGTACCTATAGCGCAGAAGCACGGACGATCAGCATTTCCGACGGTACGGAGAACAATCTGCTGTATTCTTCCGGAAACGCGAAAAGCAGATATGTGTGGGAACCTACTACGGGCAATACAAAGCTTTCAGACGAAGACTACCGTTTGGTGTCCGTGCAGGTGGACGTCACAGAATACGACGCGAAACCGCTTAATGAGGCTGCCGACAAATGGACGGGAATAAAAGAACATATAGACAGGGACGATTACGAGGATGTAGATATTTATGTGCGCTGCAAGGATTCGCATGAACTGGAATTTTTCCGACGTGTGAAGTCCGGCGAAAAGGTTTTCCTGCCAGAGAATGTGCGCGGTATCCAGATCCTGCATGATTCCGCGTTCTACTGGACAGATGTCAGGGTGGATCTGACTGCAAACCTGAAACCGAGCGATACGGTAACCAGGCTTATTATGGAAGATGTGTGGACAGAGGCTACCTCGATCATTAAAAACTGGGCGCACTGTCAGGTAAAGACAAAGAGTTCTACAACCGTAAATCCCTATGTGGATGTGAAGGATTATGATGAGAACGGATATGCTGTACGCGAAGTCTGGGAACTGGACGTGAGCGATACCTACCAATATCTGTGCAAATCCGCTGCGGATAGGAACAAAGTGGTAACGAATGTGAATCACGGGATCCAGGACAATCCTATGTGCCTTACGGGTTGGCTTTACAACAATTCGAAGCGCATAAAGCGTCTCCGGACGGGTATCTTCTACGATCTGCTTCCCCAGGGAACGACGGTGGATCCGGCCTCGGTGTATGGAATCTGGTTTGCAGAAAACACTTGGAATACGCCGGGATCGCCGGGCAGACCTGCGAATAATTATTATACCAAATTGAATGATCCGGCGCGGCTTCCAAGGTCGGCATATGACGTTGAATTTGTGAACAATTGGGAAGGGTCGAAGCGCACCATGATGATCATCCGCTTCACGATGCCGGAGGAAATAAGGGCAAACGGTCTGCATATATACTATCTGCTGCGGACCACCTACGAGAACATTATGGAAAACGGCACGACCCAGGAGAACGATGCGGCTTTTGTAAATACTACTAGGGAAAACGGACCGCCGGATGGAACAGGCAACGTACTGGACGTATTGAAGGCGAAGAATTATTTCAAAAATCTGGATGAGGAGTACAGCGGAAAAATCTGTTATTACGAGGATTCCACGCATTACGTACCTGTGGATGTCTCCACCTGGGGCTTTGACAAGCAGGTAAAGGCAGAGACTGGCACGTCTTACGGCCAGAGCGATACATCGCTCTTAAACAATCTTTACACATACCGTCTGGTTTACTCACAGGGAAGCGGCACGAAGACAAAGAATATTGTGTTCTTTGATGTGCTGGAAAACGGATTTTATGAGAAGAAAGAAGACGTTCCAGGCGGCAGGGAGCTTTTGCCCTCACAGTGGAAGGGTACTTTTGTGGATATTAACGTGGAGTCCGTGCGAAATAACAGGATGGATGAAGCGAATCCACAGACTGCCTGCAATCCGGTCATCTATTATTCCACGGAGCCGAGAGAGAAATTTGCGGATGTGAGACCAGAGCTTAAAGATACAGAGGTCTGGACCACAACGATGCCGGATGACCCATCACAGGTTACCGCCATCGCGGTGGACTGTTCGACATGCATAAATGAAACTCCGTTTGAGTTAACGGGTAAAGTGGACGCCCTGGAGATCTATATTACCATGCGTGCGCCACAAGAAGTAAAAGAAGGAGAGGATATTACACGTAACCGGGCTGCGGTCTATATGACGCATGTGAGCTCGGAGAATAAGGAAACGTCCGTGATGATGGATGCGGGCGCTTCAGTGACGCTGAAGGATGTGGATCCGGAACTTCACAAGACGTCGGATCCCGGATCCGGCACAAAAGAAGCACCGGCACCGGTCTATAAAGACGATCCGCTGACTTACACCCTGTCTGTGACAAACACCGGAAAAGAAGCGCCGCTGAAAAATATTGTGGTGGAGGATACCATTCCGGGCGGGCTTTCGGTGCAGAACAACGGCATTCGGGTACGCTTTGACGACGACAAAACGTCAATGCTTGTCTCCGAGTCGCCCAGGGTGGACCTGACGAGAAACGGACAAAAACTAACATTTACTATCCGGAGCCTGAACGCCGGCGAGACCGCATATATAGAAATTATAGGTACGGTTACAGCGGATGCTGAAACGGTGCTGGAAAACCAGGCGCACATCACATCAGTAAACGATGTGCATAAGAATCTTGATTCCGAGACAACGTACCACAAGGTAATCCCCATCGGGTTTAATATTTTCAAAGTCGGAGCAGGCAGACGCCCGATCAAAGGAGCCGTACTGCAGCTTTGGAAAAAGGCGGAGGGTGCAGATCCAGATGAACCGCTGGATGAAACAACAGACACGTACAAAGAAGAATGGGAAAGTGATGGAAAAGAAAAAACTTTTTCGGATTTGGAACATGGTATCTATATCATCCACGAGGTAGAAGCCCCTGCCGGACATCTGCTGGCGGAGGACATTGTCGTGAAGCTTGACGAACATGGAAATCTGACGCGGAACGGGGAGCTCGTGCACGGCGTGACAATGCAGGACGACTGGACACAGGTGCGTATTTTGAAGAAAAATCCGACTGGGTATCTGATCGAGGGCGCGGCTCTGGAAATTTATGAGCGCGAAAAATTTGATATGGAGACAAAGAAGCCGGAAGATGGCGCGGCCCCTGTTGCGCGCTGGACCACAACTGATAAACCCTATGAATTGGACGGCGTGCTGAATCCAAATACTGACTATGTGCTTTATGAGGAAAAAGCGCCGGAGGGCTACCGACAGGCAGAGCCAAAAGAATTTTCTCTGGGGGATGGAAAAACTCTGCTGACAGTCGAGATGGAAGACCCGTTCGCTTCCTTTGAGGTGCGGGTAAAAAAGACAGATCCCGATGGGGCTTTGCTTCCAAAGGCAAAACTGCGGATCACGGGAAGAGAGAACGGCAGCAGCACCGATATAATTCCTATAGAGTGGGTAACCACAAAAGACGACCAGGTGGTAAAACTTTATCCCGGAACTTACACGCTGTCCGAGGTTTATGCGCCGAACGGATATGCAGTGGCGGATCCCATCGTGTTTACGGTGGAGGAAGATGTCAACGCCAACAGCGGTATTGTGAAAGTTGAAGGCGAAATTGTGGAAACCGCCACGCTGGTTATGACCGATAAACGGACGCAGGAGCTGACCGTGACAAAAACCGTGCTGGGCGAAGAAACGGTTGCTTCTTCGGGTACCGGATCAGGTACAGAAAAGAAACAATACTATTTTACCTTAAAGCTGACGTCGGATGGGAAACCGTTTACGGCAAAGTTAGCCTACCGAAAAGAGTCGGCATCGGGTACAACGACATCTGGTGTAGCAGAATCAGATACTGAATCAGGCATATATGAATTCCAGTTGGCTGGCGGCGAAAGTATTACATTCCTGGAGGTTCCGGAGGAACTGGACTATGTGGTAAATGAAATTTCGGAGCCAAATGCGGATTATGTAGCGACCATAGAAAACGGCAAAGGGAAGACCACGTCGGCGGAACCTACCCGGGTAACTGTCACAAACACGTATCCGAACAAGGGCGATCTGCTGATCTCCAAGACCGTGATCGGTACCTGGGCACCGCCGGGAGAAACCTATACGGTTCAGATTACGCCGGGAGCAGGGAAAAAGGTAAACGGTTCGAATAGTCTGGACAGTGTGAAGGTATATAAAATGTCTTCCGGCACCAAAGAGGAAATGACAGCCCCGAATGCGGTAGTTACTGACAGTAAAATTACCGTAAAGCTGGCTGGCGGCGAACAGATTGTGGTTATGGGCCTCGCACCTGGGGACTACACGGTAACGGAAACCGGATCGGATCCGGGAAGTGGGGCAGCCACATTTACGACAAAATACAAGGTAAATGGAGGCGAGGAGTCTAAGGCCGCAAACGTGTATATTGACACTAACACGATCGGAAACGTGGAGGTGCTCAACACCTACCAGGATCTCGGCGAGCTGATCATCGAAAAGACGGTAAAGGGAACTTCTGAGCCGGATGACGGCACATGGTATAATATTCAGGTAAGAAGCACAGCGGCGGGAGCGTTTGCGGTGTCGTCAGACGGAACGAAGTCTTATCAGATGGAAAGCCTGACGGATGCTGCCGATGAGAGCGGCGGCACAGCGGGAAGCGCATCGGATGCGCAGTATCAAAATGAACGCGTGGCGAATGGTGTTTTGTACTTCCAGCTGCGCAAAGGCAGTCGGATCATAATTACCGGTCTGCCGACAGGCGTCTACACGGTCAGTGAAACTGGCGTGGATCCAGACTGCAGCGTCTCCTACACTGTATCTGTAAACGACTCAGCGGGAACATCGGGCAATATAGTAACCCTGCGTAAGCAGACGAGTGCTGATGATACAGCGGTTCAGAGTGGCACAGTGAGCATTCTCAACCGTTACCCGGACAGCACGTCTCTGACCTTGTCCGGCACGAAGGCAGTGATCGGGAAGTCTCTGGAAGCAGGCAAATACCATTTCGCTATAAATGTCCAGACAAATCCCGGAGGCGGGGCAGTGCTGCCGGAAAACGCAGAGGCCGTTAACTCGGGCGCTCCGGACGGACAGTTCAGCTTCAACCCGATTAAGTTTAGGAAAAAGGGCACTTATGTGTTCCAGGTGCGTGAGACGCGCTCAGACGACCCGGCAGTGGGAACGGACGGCACGGTTTATCGTTTGACCGTGACAGTCGAAATAGAGAAAACGGAAAAAGTATATCGCTATGAGATCACGCGCGTTGAAATAGCGCGGATTGCGGCGTCCGGAGACGGAACCGCCGAGATAGTGGCGACTTATGAAAAAGCCGCGGACGGGGAGGAGGCCGGAACGGCTGCGGATGAAACCGCAAAACCGATCCCGGACGATAACGGATTTATTCTCCCAACGAGAACGGAGGGCGGAAAAACCGCATCCTTCATCAACCGTGCAAAGCGTGCTCTGGAGATGCCGGACACCGGCGGACCCGGAACGCTGCCGCTTACACGGATCAGTCTTCTTTTGTGCCTGGCAGGGGCAATTCTTCTTCTGCTTGCTAAAAGGCGAAAGCCGCGCGGGCCCTGCTGACCCGGTATAAAGCGGTGCCGGGCTGTTTGAAGGCGCGTCCGCCGCGAAGTAAAAAAGAAGTTTATAGATGCAGCAAAAAGATGCAAAAAAGATTCAACAACAAAAAGGAGTGAGTGAGAGTGAAAGAAAAATCTGTTTTCAAGTCGATGTGTTCCGTTCTGTTTTCCCTGGCGCTGATGTTGGTGCTGGCCGTCACCGCGTCGGCCGCCACCATTACAATTGATGGCGGAACTCAGGCAGATCTTGGCGGGGCTGGGCGTTTTCAAGCTTACCAGGTATTTACCGGGAACCTGGGCGGCAGCGTATCCAAGACAAACGAACTGGCGGGCATTACGTGGGGCGATGGGGTAGAGGCCAAGGCTCTTGTGGAAGCCCTGAAAAAAAGCAATCTTCCTGTGACGGACGCGGATGGATCCGGGATGTTTGGCGAAAAATTTACGAATGCATGGAATGCGTGGAGTGCAGAACACGGCGATGCGATCAGCGATGCGGAGCTTGTGGCGCAGTTTCTCTCCAAGCATAATAGCACCTCCTACGGCAACGCCTTTGCAAGAATCGCTGCCCAAAATACAAAAGGTGTTGGAATCACGTCTGTGGCCACGGCAGGCGGTTGGCAGATCACTGTTGACGAAGACGGCTATTATCTCGTGAAAGATTTATACACCAGCCAGGAGGGAAACGATAAGCCAGACGGTGCTGTCTCTTCCTATATTCTGCAGGTGCTTGGCAATCAGACTGTAGGTATCAAATCCTCCATCCCCACAGTCGAGAAAAAAGTGGAAGGGCAGGACGGGTATCTGACTGAGACTAACAAGGAAGTAACCTTTACCTTGACCGGTACGGTGGCGCAGAACATCGAAGAATATGGCAAATACTTTTATAAATTTACCGATACGCTCTCCGCAGGGTTCGATTTTGGATTGGTTAACAATTCCAATCTGAATGTCAAACTTGATGGTATGTATCAATTTGCGCAGGGGACGGATTATAGGGTAGACCTGAAAGAAGGCACCGAGGCGGGCACGCATGTCCTTACGGTTACTTTTGAGGATCTGATAGCTGCTGTGGAAAAAGCAGCGAGCGAAGATGTTAAACTTTCTAAAGACAGCAAGATTGTGGTTACCTATCAAGCCAAGCTGAATAAATCTGCAGTGATAGGCAAAACAGGCAATCCCAACGATGTGAAGCTGGAGTATTCCAACGATCCGTATGCCACCGGGACAGGCGAATCCGTACCCGATGAGGTAAAGACGTACACACTTGGTCTGGATGTTGTAAAATATAATGATGATAAAACGCCAGCGCCTTTGGAAAATGTAAAGTTTAAGCTGAAAAACGGAACTGGCGATTATGCAGTGCTTGAGGAGCAGAAGGACGCGGAAGGTAAGACAGGATATTATGCCATTACAGGCTGGGATGCGACAGGCACGGAGCTTGTCACCGATGCAGAAGGTGCATTCCATATCCATGGCCTTTCCACCGGTACATACACGCTGGTGGAGACCGAAGCGCCAAAGGATTACGAGACGATGAAAGATGTTGTATTTGATATAACTGGTGGCACAATTAATGCTGATGGCTCTCTGGGCAATCTGGACTGGAACCTTAACAAGGAAAACGAGCATCGTACCGATGCGTCGTTTAGCGGAGTATTGACGAGCGGCACCGCTACCCTCACTCTTACTAACTACAAAGCTCCCATCCTTCCGAACACCGGCGGCATCGGCGCAAAGATAGTCTACGTGGTGAGCGGCCTGGCCGTTCTGGTGGGCGCGTGTATCGTGCTGCTGGCCCTGAAAAAGAGAAAGGGCGATAAGGCGTAAATGAGCAGACTGCGCAAAGCTGCGATCATAGTCGGAACGCTCATCATTCTGGCGGGACTTCTGGGGCTGGCCTACCCGGCGGTCGGCAGCTTCATCAATTCCATGACGCACAGAAGGGCGGTCATGGATTATCAGAAGGAGGCGAAAGCGCTTCCCGATGCGGATATCCTGCGGATGCTGCGCGAGGCAAAAACATACAACCAGTGGATCTGCAGCCGCGGGGACTCCATTACCGGCCTGAACGAGGAGGAGATGGAGGAGTACAACGGGCTCCTTGCGGTTTCCGCCACCGGTATCATGGGCTACATTGAGATCCCGAAGATCCGCGTGACGCTGCCGATCTACCACGGCACGCGCGAGGAGGTGCTCCAGGTGGGTGTGGGCCACCTGGCGGGATCCTCCCTGCCCGTAGGAGGTCCGGGCACGCATGCCGTCCTGACCGGTCACTCCGGGCTGCCTTCCTCCAGGCTCTTCACGGATCTGGATCAGCTCACATACGGGGATGCCTTCACGGTAACGGTGCTGAATCGCTCCTCCACATACGAGGTGGACCGGATAGAGGTGGTGGAGCCGGATGAGGCGGAGCATCAGGATCTGATAAAGGATGAGGATTATTGTACCCTTGTCACGTGCACGCCGATCGGCATCAACAGCCATCGCCTGATCGTGCGCGGCAGAAGAGCGCCGGAATTGGAGACGGAGGCTGTCACGGAAGCGGCGCAGAGCGAGAGCGAGGCGTCCGACGACTGGGAGAACACGGAGTACCGGACGCAGATCATCATAGCGTGCGCGGCGATCGCGGTCATTTTGGCTGCGGCAGTCAGTTTGATCGCGGCTCTTTGCGTGAAACGGAGAAACAGGAGGCGGCAGGGCCCGAAAGGAGATCGTTATGAAGAATAAAAAGCGAATATGCAGGGGACTGACCGCACTTTTGTGCCTGACGGCGCTGGCGCTGTGCTTTATCCCCGTCCTTGCGGGAGCGTCTGACGCTGCGTCCTGCACGCTTTGTATCGAATATATGGATGAGACAGTGCCGATAGAGGAAGCCGTTTTTCGCATCTACCGCGCGGCGGATCTTTTAGAACACGGGGAATACAGCTTAAGCGGGCAGTTTGCGGACAGCGGGGCGGTCCTTCAGAACCAGATGACCAACGCTGCGTGGGAAGAGGCGGCTTTGCGGCTTGCGGACTGTGCACAGCAAAATTCCATAGCGCCATATGCGTCCGGGCAGACCGGAAGTGACGGGATGCTTTTGTTTTCCGGATTGCCGGCAGGGCTGTATCTGGTAGAAGGCGATATGCTGGAAACGGAAAAATGCATTTTCCAGCCACAGGTGTTCTGCGTGGTGCTTCCCGGACGCGGTCCGGACGGAACTCCGGAATATTTTATCACGGCTGCACCCAAATATGAGTCTGTGAAAAAACCGGAACTTGTGATAGAAAAAGAACAGTCTCTGGGTACGGGCAGTCCGACCACCGACAGATTGTCGGTGAAGCCCTTTGATGTGATCACATACTATCTGACCGTCCGCAACATCAGCGAGGCAGACGCATCAGAAGTGGTTGTTACGGATGTCATCCCACAGGGCCTTTCACTGAAAGAAGGCAGCGACGCGATCTCCGACGGCGGCAGGGCGGACGGCAATGTGATCACCTGGCATCTGGGAAAGCTGGCCGCAGGTGCGGTGCGCACAGTTACTTTCAAGGCGGTGGTGCCGCATGTGGAGGAATACACGCTCTGGGAAAATGCGGCAAGTCTGGATTATAAAGAAAACAAGGAGCAGCCGAAGGATTCCAACACTGTAGAGGCGGAAGAAGAGCCGGCGGAGGAATCGGAGACGGGCAGTATCATCATAACGAAAAAGCTGACATTCAACGGCCTGCCGCTTGCGGCGAAGGACGCCGTCTTCTATGTGGCGCTCTATGCGGACGAGGAGTGTACGGTGCGGGTAACCGAATTAAAACAGCTTAAGTTTGTGATGTCTTCCTGTGAGCCGGTCCTGTTTACCGGACTGGAGACCGGCAGAACCTATTATGTGGGAGAATCGGACGCAGAGGGGAACGTATCTCCCGTAGGCGAGGCTGCCGACGGAACGCCGTTTCTCGCGGTCTTTGGCCAGGGCTCAGCCGTGGAGCTGAAGTCGGCGGAAAAGATCGAAACGCTGGTATTTGAGAATGAGTTTTTGGATTTCCCGGTCAACTATATGCGGGAGGGCACTTTGACGATCACAAAACAGGTATTGGACGAAAACGGGGAGCCCAAAGAGAGCGATGAAGTGTTCTATGCAGGCATCTTTGCGGATGAGGCGCACACCGTGCTCTCGGATGCGGTCTCGGAAAATATCGTAGCGATCCCCATGAACGGAAGCTCGCAGGCGAGCGTGCAGGTGAACTCCTACTGCGCGGACGACGAGATCCTGCGGCTGTACGTGGCGGAGGTCACGGCGGACGGCACGCCGGTTGACGGCGGGTTTGCCTATGTCTCGACTGTAGAGGAGGGCGAGCCGGAATTCAGCATTGATCTTGTGGAAAATACGGTCGTCATCACGAACCAGGTTCCAAGGGAACCCGCCACGGAGCGGCAGACGGAGGAGTCCACACAGAGGGAGACAGAAAAGCCGGCCGAACAGCCTTCGCCGACCCCAGATCCGACGCCCCAGACGCCCGCACCGGGCGGGACCCCGACGGAGGCATCGGCGGACGCCGTGCAGACGGGGGACGACACGTCAGTTGTATGTTACCTGCTTCTGCTCGCGGCTGCGCTGGCGGCGGCTCTGACGGCCCTCCGCTTCAAAAAGAGGACAGGAGCGTAAAATCCGGCAAAATCCGGGAAATTTATCTTGACGAACAGCCGTTCCTATGTTAACATACTCATGTATGCCGCTTAAAGAGGTTTAAGTGTTATGCCCATAACCACCGTATTTAGCGAGTAAAGTTCATAGGAGGTGCCATATGTACGCAATTATTGCAACAGGTGGTAAACAGTACAAAGTAGCCGAAGGCGATATCATTAACGTAGAAAAACTTGGTGTGGAAGCCGGGGAAACGGTTACGTTTGACCAGGTGCTTGCAGTGAGCAGCGACGGGCTGAAAGTCGGAAGCGACGTCGCGGGCGCGACCGTCACGGCGACCGTGGTAAAGAACGGCAAAGCGCGCAAGGTTGTTGTTTACAAGTACAAGAGAAAAACCGGATACCACAAGAAGAACGGCCACAGACAGCAGTTCACGCAGGTTAAGATTGAAAAGATCAACGGTTGACCGGCATGATCACGGTCACGGTTTTTAAAAAGTCCGGCGCCTGCCGGGGGTTTGTCTGCGAGGGTCACGCGGGGTACGCCGAGGAGGGATATGACATCATCTGTTCCGCGGTTTCCGCTCTGACAGTCAACGCGGTCAATTCCATAGAGGCGCTGACCGGGGACGCCGTCCTCGCGAAGACAAAGGACGGTTTCCTGGAGGCCCGCATCGAGGGCCGCCTGTCGGATAAAAGCAGGCTGCTTCTGGATTCCATGGTGCTGGGGCTTCAGGAGATCCAAAAAAATTACGGGAATGAGTATCTCAGACTTATATTCAAGGAGGTGTAGGGACATGTTAAATATGAACCTTCAGATATTCGCTCACAAAAAGGGCGTAGGTTCCACAAAGAACGGCAGAGATTCCGAGTCCAAGAGACTTGGCGCGAAGAGAGCTGACGGACAGTTTGTGAAGGCCGGCAACATTCTTTACAGACAGCGCGGCACGAAGATCCATCCGGGTCTGAACGTGGGGCGCGGCGGCGACGATACCCTGTACGCAAAGGCGGACGGCATCGTTCGTTTCCAGAGAAAGGGACGCGACAAGAAACAGGTTTCCGTCCTTCCGGTAACCGCAGAATAATTTCCAGGGCTTCAAATCTCACGGGTTTGAAGCCTGTTTTTTCGCAGACAAACGGCAGAACGGCGCGCGCGGTGCGCGGGCGGTCTGGACAGGGAGTGGGATTATGTTTGCAGACAGAGCGAAAATCATTATCTGTTCCGGCAAGGGCGGCGACGGCCATGTGAGCTTCCGCCGCGAGCTGTATGTGGCCGCGGGCGGCCCGGACGGCGGGGACGGCGGCAAGGGCGGCGACGTGATCTTCGAGGTGGACAAGGGTATGACCACCCTGGGGGATTACCGCCACAGGCGCAGATTTGCCGCGCAGCCCGGCCAGGACGGCAGCAAGCAGCGCCGCCACGGCGCTGACGGGAGCGACATTGTGCTGAAGGTTCCGGAGGGGACCGTCATCAAGGACGCCGCCAGCGGAAAAGTGATCGCCGATATGTCCGGCGACAATCTGCGCCAGGTCATCCTGCAGGGCGGCAGGGGCGGCCTTGGAAATATGAACTACGCTACCTCCACCATGCAGGTCCCCAAGTATGCGCAGCCGGGGAAACCCGCGAAGGAGCTGGAAGTGACGCTGGAGCTGAAGGTCATCGCCGACGTGGGCCTGATCGGCTTCCCGAACGTGGGCAAGTCCACCCTTCTGGCCCACGTGACCAACGCGAAGCCGAAGATCGCCAACTATCCTTTTACCACGCTTTCCCCGAATCTGGGCATGGTGGATCTGGACGGCAGGGGATTTGTCATCGCGGACATCCCGGGCCTGATCGAGGGCGCATCCGAGGGAGTGGGGCTGGGACACGAGTTCCTGCGCCACATCGAGCGCACCCGCGTGATGATCCATCTGGTGGACGCGGCCTCCACGGAGGGGCGCGATCCGGTGGACGACGTCTACAAGATCAACGAGGAGCTGCGGGCGTACGACGCGGAACTTGCGAAGCGGCCGCAGGTGATCGCCGCAAACAAGATCGACGCCGTCTATTCCGGAGATGAGGATCCCGTGAAACGCATCCGGGACGAATTTGAGCCCCAGGGCATCCGCGTCTTCCCCATATCGGCGGTGAGCGGCAAAGGCCTGAAGGAGCTTCTCTATTATGTGCGGGAGATGCTCGATTCCCTGCCGCAGGAGAAGATCGTTTTCGAACAGGAATTTTTCCCGGAAGAGATGCTGGGCGGGGAGAACCTTCCCTACACCGTGGAGCGCTCGCCGGAGAACCCCAACACCTATGTGGTGGAGGGCCCGCGCATTGAGAAGATGCTGGGCTACACTAACCTGGAATCCGAAAAGGGCTTTCTCTTTTTCCAGAAATTCCTGAAGGATAACGGCATATTGGACGCGCTGGAGGAGGCCGGCATCCAGGAGGGGGACACCGTGCGGATGTACGGGCTGGCGTTCGACTATTACCGCTAGAGCGTTGTGCGTGAGATCAAAAAAGGAGGCACTATGACGAGTAAACAGAGAGCCTATTTAAAAAGCCTTGCCATGACCATGGAACCCATCTTCCAGATCGGCAAATCCAGCCTGACGCCGGAGAACACGGGCGCCATCGCGGAGGCCCTGGAGGCGAGGGAGCTGATCAAGATCAGCGTGCTGCAGAACTGCGCGGACGATCCGAAGGAGATCGCGCAGATCGTGGCGGAGCGCACCCGTTCCCAGGTGGTGCAGGTGATCGGCAAGAAGATCGTGCTGTACAAAGAGGGAAAAGACCAGAAAAAGAAGATCATGCTGCCGCTTTAGGAGGTTCTTATGGAGAGACGCAAGGTTGGCATCATGGGCGGCACGTTCGACCCCATCCATGTGGGGCACCTGATCCTGGGGGAGAGCGCCTACGGCCAGTTTGGGCTGGACGAGGTGCTGTTCATGCCCTCCGGCAATCCGCCGCACAAGCAGAACCGCCGGGGGCGGGCTTCGCTCGCCGAGCGGATCGAGATGGTGCGCCTCGCCATTGCGGGAAATCCCCATTTTTCCCTGTCCCTGGCCGAGGCCTACGAGGACGGATACACCTATACCAGCAGGACCCTGGAGCGCCTGACGGCCCAGAACCCCGGCACGGACTATTATTTTATCATGGGGGCGGATTCCCTGTTCAGCTTTGAGAACTGGAAAGATCCCGGGAAGATCGCGCGGCTGGCCGTCATCGTGGCGGCGGCGCGCTACCATGTGGACGACGCAAGCCTGGATGAGGCGGCGGCGCGCCTTCAGAGACTGTTCGGGGCAGATATCCGCAAATTGTCCGCTCCAAACATGGATATCTCCTCCCAGATGCTGCGGGGGTGGATCCGGGAGGGAAGGTCGGTCCGCTATTATCTGCCGGAGAGCGTGACCGCCTACATCCGGGAAAAGAAACTGTATACGCAGGAGGCTGTGCCAGATGTATAATATTGTGAAAATGAAAAAGACGCTTGGCAAATATCTGGATCCCAACCGCTTCGAGCACACGGAGGGTGTGATGTACACCGCCGCGGCCCTCGCCATGCGCTACGGAGAGGATCTGGAAAAGGCCCAGGTGGCCGGGCTTCTGCACGACTGCGCGAAGTGCATCCCGGACGCGAAAAAGATCAAGATCTGCCTGAAAAACAAGATCACCATGACGGACGCGGAGCAGAAGAGCCCGTTCCTTCTGCACGCCAAGGTGGGGGCCTACATCGCCCGGCAGAAATACGGCGTGGAGGACGCGGAGATCCTCTCCGCCATCGAGAGCCACACCACGGGCAAGCCCGCCATGAGCCAGCTGGACAAGATCATCTTCATCGCCGACTACATAGAGCCCATGCGCAGCAAAGCGCCCAACCTCGCGGACGTGCGCAAACTGGCCTTTGAGGACATCGACCTGGCTCTGTTTAAGATTCTGTCCGACACCCTTGCCTACCTCAGAAATTCGCCGAAACATATTGACAGTATGACCGTGATGGCGTATGAATATTATAAGGAACAGGTGCTCGAATAGAGACGGCATCTTTTTTCGGAACGAAACGCAAAGGAGGAAACACATGGACATTACAAGGTCAAAAGAGATGGTTAAGCTGGCGGTAGCGGCGCTGGAGGACAAAAAGGCGGAGGATGTGAAGGTCATCGACATCACGGAAGTGTCCGTTCTGGCCGACTATTTTGTCATCGCGAGCGGCACCAATAAAAACCAGGTGCAGGCGCTGGTGGACAATGTGGAGGAGGCGCTGGGCCGCGCGGGCTACGAGAGCCGCCAGGTGGAGGGCTACCAGACCGCAAACTGGATCCTTCTGGACTACGGCGACATCATTGTGCACATCTTCGACTCCGAGAACCGTCTGTTCTACGATCTGGAGAGGATCTGGCGGGACGGCAGGACCGTGGATGTAAAAGAGTTCACGTCATAGCGCCAAGTCCGCATTTTCAGGCCATTTGGCCGACGCAGAGCAATTCCATGCTCCCGTCCGGGAACGCCCTCATAAGGGAATCCCGGGCGGGATTTTTTTGCGTTTGCCTTTGTGGAAATTTTGTATATTTTATTGCCTTCTGAAATTTTGTATATTTTATTGCCTTCGGTATTGACTTTTATAAATCCCGTGTTATAATTCAAATATATGAACAAGTGCTCATATATTAAAATCAAAAAGGGAAGGGTTCAGTTATGAAAAAAACGTATAAGATTGATGTGGACTGCGCGAACTGTGCAAACAAAATGGAGGAGGCCGCAAAGCACACGGCCGGTGTGAAGGACGCCACCGTAAATTTCATGACGTTAAAGATGATCGTGGAATTTGAGGAGGGGCAGGAGCCGAAGGCAGTCATGCAGAACGTCCTGAAGAACTGCAAGAAAGTGGAGGACGACTGCGAGATCTTTTTCTAGCCGGAAGATGGTTTAGCCGGAAGATGGTTTGTCCGGAAGAATTTCTGGCTGAAAGAAATTTTATCTGAAAGAAAATGTAGCCGGAAGATGGCTTACCTGGAAGAGAGTTTCAGGCGCAGATTGAAAGAAGAGGTGCTGCTTCGATGAATAAAAAACAGAAAAAAATGCTGGCGCGCATCCTGTTGGCGGCGGTCTGCATGGTCGTCTTCAGCCTGACGCCGGCAAAAGGCTGGCTGCGGTTCGCACTGTTTATGATCCCGTATCTCATCATCGGGTACGATATCCTGAAAAAGGCCGGAAAGGGCATCCTGAACCGCCAGGTGTTCGACGAGAATTTCCTGATGGCGGTGGCCACGGTGGGTGCCATCCTTTTGGGCGAATACACCGAGGGCGTGGCCGTTATGCTGTTCTACCAGATCGGGGAGCTCTTCCAGAGCTACGCCGTGGGCAAAAGCCGCAAAAACATCAGCGAGCTGATGGACATTCGCCCCGACTACGCAAACATTGAGCAGGACGGACAGCTGCAGAGAGTGGACCCGGACGAGGTGGCCGTGGGAGACATCATCGTGGTGCAGCCCGGCGAGAAAGTGCCCATCGACGGCGTGATCACGGAGGGCTCCACCATGCTGAACACCAGCGCGCTCACCGGCGAGAGCGTGCCGAGGGAGGCGTCCGCGGGCGACAGCGTGATCAGCGGCTGCATTAACATGAACGGCCTGATCCGCGTCAGGACCACGCGGGAATTTGGGGAATCCACGGCGTCCAAGATCCTGGATCTGGTGGAAAATTCCAGTTCCAAGAAATCCCGCTCCGAGAATTTCATCACAAAATTTGCCCGCATCTATACGCCCGCCGTCTGCTTTGGCGCGCTGGCCCTCGCGGTGCTGCCGCCGCTTGTGCGTCTCCTTATGCAGGCACCGCCGCAGTGGTCTGACTGGATCATGAGGGCCCTCACTTTTCTGGTCATCAGCTGCCCCTGCGCGCTGGTCATCAGTATCCCCCTCAGTTTTTTCGCCGGTATCGGCGGGGCGAGCAACGCGGGAATCCTCGTAAAGGGCTCCAACTATCTGGAGACGCTCGCCAAAACGGACTGCGTGGTGTTTGACAAGACCGGCACCATGACCATGGGCGTGTTTGAAGTGACGGGCATGCACCACAACACCATGGAGCGCGAAAAACTGTTGGAACTGGCCGCGCTGGCCGAGTGCCACTCCAGCCATCCCATCAGCAAGAGCCTGCAGAAGGCCTGCGCCGGGCCCATCGACCAGGCCCGCACGACGGACGTGCAGGAATTCAGCGGCCGCGGCGTGACCGCGAAGGTGGACGGCCGCGAGGTGGCGGTGGGAAACGCCGCCCTGATGGAGCAGGTGGGGGCGCTCCCCCTGGACTGTCACAGCGTGGGCACCCTGGTGCACATCGCGGTGGACGGACAGTACGCCGGGCACATCGTGATCTCCGATGTGATCAAGCCCCATGCGAAGGAGGCCATACAGGCGCTGAAGCGCGCCGGGGTTTCCCGGACGGTCATGCTCACCGGGGACATGAAAAAAGTGGCGGATCAGGTGGCGGAAGAGCTTGGCATCACGGAGGTGCGCAGCGAGCTTCTGCCGGCCGATAAAGTCTCTCAGGTGGAGCGTCTTTTGGAGGAAAAGAAAAGAGGCGCGCTGGCGTTTGTGGGGGACGGCATCAACGACGCCCCGGTCCTCTCGCGGGCGGACATCGGCATCGCCATGGGAGCCCTGGGATCCGACGCGGCCATCGAGGCCGCCGACATCGTGCTGATGGACGACGATCCCTTAAAGATCGCCAAGGCCATCCGCATCGCGCGCAAGTGCATCCGCATCGTCTATGAAAATATATATTTTGCCATCGGGATCAAGATCGCCTGTCTGATCTTAGGCGCTCTTGGCATCGCAAACATGTGGATCGCCATTTTCGCGGATGTGGGCGTGATGGTCATTGCGGTGCTGAACGCCATCCGGGCGCTCTGGGTAAAGAAGCTGTAAGCAGAAAGCGGGTGACAGTATGATGATAAAAGGCGTGGAGTGCTGCGATACTGTGGAGGTCCACGAGGCACTCCTGAATATTGTGAATGAAAAGATGCCGGAGGAGGAAGTGCTCTATAATCTGGCGGAGCTCTTTAAAGTGTTCGGGGATTCCACCAGGATCCGCATTTTGTTTGTGCTGTTTGAGGCCGAGGTGTGCGTCTGCGATATGGCCAAGGCCTTAAACATGACGCAGTCCGCCATATCGCACCAGCTGCGCATCCTCAAGCAGAACAAGCTGGTAAAGAGCAGAAGAGAGGGAAAGTCCATTTTTTACTCCCTGGCGGACGACCATGTGCGCACGATCATCGCGCAGGGACTGGACCACGTGCAGGAGGAATAGGCAGATTTTTCTAAAATTCTAGTTTATACCACTTGACATCTTCCTGGAAATCCATCACAATAAAGACATCAGCGATGAAATGGAAGGATGCCCCGCAGGCGGGAGCTTTGCGGGGCTACAAGGAAGAGATCATGTATAAAAAAGGGTCGCAGGGATGGCTCAAACACTGGGATTTCATTTTGCTGGATGTTCTGTGCCTGCACATGGCCGGCGTGCTGGCCTATATGATCCGAAACGGCTTTCAGAACCCTTATGCCGACAGTACCTTTATCCGGCTCAGCATCGTATTTGTGCTGGTCGATCTGGTCGTAATATTATTTTGCGGGCCTTTAAAAAATGTGACAAAGAGAAACCGCTACCAGGAGTTTGCCAAGACGGTAAAACACGTCTGTCTGGTAGCGCTCCTTGTCACGTTTTATCTGTTCTCCACCCACGACGGGGAACAGTATTCCCGCATCATGTTCTATCTGATCGGGATTTTTTACGGTGTGATGTCCTATCTGGCGCGCGTGGTCTGGAAGAGACTTCTGCGCGTCCGAAGCGCGTCGTCCGGGAACCGCTCCCTGTTCTTAGTGACCAATTCTGCGGGGGCGGAACCAGTGCTGAAAAATCTGGAACAGACGTGCAGCGGATTGTTCCGGATCGTGGGGCTTGCCATTGTGGATGAGGATCTGCGCGGCAAAGCGATCTGCGGAATCCCAGTGACTGCCACGCGGGACGATATCATGGATTACCTGAAGGGCGAGTGGATCGATGAGGTGTACATCAGCCTCCCGCGGGAAGAAGCCTATCCGGACAAACTGGTGAGCGAACTGATGGAAATGGGAACAGTGCTGCACGTGGATCTTCTGCATCTTCCCGCCATGGAAGGACAGAAGCAGTTTATTGAGCGCATCGGGAGCAGCATGGTGCTGACCATGAGCCTGAATTACGCCACGCCGAGTCAGGCTTTTTTAAAAAGGGCCGTGGATATCGCGGGCGGCCTGGTTGGCTGCCTGATCACCGGCATTTTGTGTATCTTCATCGGACCGCTGATCTATATTCAGTCGCCCGGGCCCATCTTTTTCTCCCAGATCCGTGTCGGCCGGAACGGCAAGAAATTTAAAATGTACAAATTCCGCTCCATGTACCCGGACGCTGAAGAGCACAAGCAGGAGTTGATGGAGCAGAACAATGTGAAAGACGGGATGATGTTCAAGCTGGAGTGGGACCCGCGCATCATCGGAACCAAGCGCCTGCCGGACGGCCGCATGAAGAAAGGGATCGGCAACTACATCCGGGACTGGAGTCTGGATGAATTTCCGCAGTTTTACAATGTGCTGAAGGGCGACATGAGCCTGGTGGGCACCCGTCCCCCTACCGTGGATGAGTGGGAGAAATATGAACTGAGGCACCACGCGCGGCTTGCGGTTAAACCCGGCATTACCGGCATGTGGCAGGTGAGCGGCCGCAGCAACGTCACGGATTTTGACGAGGTGGTGGAACTGGACAAAGAGTACATATGCAACTGGAGCATGGAACTCGACCTGAAGATCCTGTGGAAAACCATCTGGGTGGTGCTGAAAAGAGACGGTGCCATGTAGCGTGGTTTACCGTAAATTCAGGAAATGAAAATTGACTAGACGATTCTTTCCCCGAAAAATGTCTTTCGGGGAAATTTTTTGGCCGCATTTATCGCATAGGTTCATACTTTCGATGTTTGCCGAATACAGATTCCCGAAATAAGCCGGAGAACTGAATAATCTGCTCCCCTGGTCAGAAGAACTTTCAGAAAAGTGCAGGCTGGCTATGCTGTTTTTTGAATCGTTCTGGTATGCGGGGATAAAAGCATCATCCTTTTTCAGTGATACAATTCGTGCAATGTCTGCATGTCGTTTGACTGAAACAACCGGTGTATATTTTTTTTCTGTTGTTCGCGCCCGTAGAATGCCATGTGGTTTCAACCTCCGTTTTTTTCCTGGATTTTATTATAACAGACGATTTGTATGTTGTCAATTTTTACTCGGTTTCAACCGAGTCGGTTTCGACCGAGTAAACTGTCCGACCCAATTCACAGGTTTACCTTACAGTTTGGAGCCGGATATGAGATAATGAGTGACAGATAACGGATTCTTGAATGAAGCATTGGTAAGTTTAATCTCAGTATTTTTAAGGAGACCAGCATATGAATAAGGACGCATTTTCGTTTGTTGTTTATATGATTCATGCATGTGCCGGGAAATGGGACATGTTACCGTCTGAAGTTTATCGAAAACTGCAGAGTGCAGGCTGCATTGAACATTATCTGGTGCCTCATTATGATATCCTGCATACACAGGGAACCGGGTATGTCATTTCTGATATTGAAGAATATTTGGGGCTGTGCGGGGTAGCAGTATGATTGTTTATCATGGTTCAACAGATGTTGTGAGGTATCCGGATATCAATCATTCCTTTGAATTTTATGAAGAGGTGTGACTTATGGATGGAGAAGCATTAGAAAGATTCTATCAGGAAAGCCTGGAAGAAAGAATTATAGCCTATCTTTCCAAGTTGAGGAACATTTCTTTGGAAGAAGCAATGAATATCTATTATCATAGCAGGCTTGCGGATAAGATTCATTGTGGGAAGGAATACAGTATTTGGATTACAAGGTACCTGTACAAATTCTGTGTGAAACGGAATTAGGATCCGAAAGGTCTTTTTGAAGAGTGTGACCATCATGATAAAAACCGGAACACCCCGATGACCTTCCCCAGGATCTTCAGCTCTCCCTCCACGATGATAGGCTCCATGGAATCATTTTCCGGCTGCAGGCGATAGTGTCCCTTTTCTTTATAGAAGGTTTTTACCGTTGCGGAATCGTCCACCAGGGCTACCACCATGTCGCCGTTTTTTGCGGTGCTCTGCTGCTGTACCAGGATCTGGTCGCCGTCGAAGATGCCGGCGTTGATCATGCTCTCGCCCTTTACCGTCAGCATGAAGGTCTGCACATTTGGCATAAATTCAGCCGGGATGGGGAAGTAATTCTCAATATTCTCAACGGCCAAGATGGGCTCGCCGGCGGCCACATGCCCAACGATGGGCACGTTTACCACTTCGCGGCGCACCAGGTTGAAATTGTCGTCGATGATCTCGATGGCGCGCGGCTTGGTGGGATCGCGCCGGATATAGCCGTTCTTTTCCAGGGTCTCCAGATGGGAGTGTACGGAAGATGTGGACTTTAGATGGACAGCTTCACAGATCTCGCGCACTGCCGGCGGGAACCCTTTATTTAAAATTTCATTTTTGATGAATTCCAAAATCTCGGACTGTTTTTTCGTGATCTTTCCGTATGCCATAAAAATCCCTCCCGAACTGTTTTTTTCAGTATAAATCATTTTTCACATAAATGCAAACAAAAGTTCTGAAAATATGTTCGAATTGAGATGCCCGGGCAGGATCGAAATGCCGGGCAGTTTTTTTTGCTTGCAGAAAAGCGGAAAAACGGATATACTATATAACATAGAGAGTAAGTAGGATATTTGCCTGAGCAAAGGGAAGGATGTTATGAAGATATCAACGAAGGGAAGATATGCCTTGCGGATCATGCTGGATCTGGCTTTGTCCGGCGGCGAAAGTGCGCCTGTGAGCGTTAAGGATATCGCGAGAAGGCAGGAAATTTCCACAAAATACATGGAGCAGATCATTACCACGCTGTGCCGGGCCGGCTATCTGAAAAGCATCCGCGGGCCGCAGGGAGGCTATCTGCTCGCGAGAGCGCCGGGAGAGTATACGGTCGGCATGATCCTGCGCCTGACGGAGGGAAGCCTCGCCCCGGTGGCCTGTCTGGACGCGGGCCCGGATTCCTGTCCGCGGAGCGGCTCCTGCACAACGCTGCGCCTGTGGAAGGAACTGGACGCCGCAATTGCGGGCGTGGTGGACAAATATACGCTGGAGGATCTTGTCCAGTGGCAGCTGTCGCAGGAAGGCTCCTACTGTATCTGAGTGTGCGCTGCGGGACTACGGTCTTGATATGGAATTGTGATTTTTTTTGATGCGGGATTGTGAAATTTAATGGTTGAGTATTTTCGGCGGATAGTGTAGAATAAAGACAGCAGTTGTACGACTGGCGGAAAAGCAGGGTTACCTGCGGGGAGTACAACGAAGTATGTATGCCGACCGCCTGGGCGATCACTGCGTGGCAGGGTCCTCAGGCGGCCGTTTTCATGTGCGGGCCGCAGAACCATCGCGCCGCTGCATACGGGTTCACACGTTTTTTGCCTGAGGCCGAACCTGCCGCGACACACGGATTCACATGGTTCTTGCCCGAGGGCAGATCCGCCGCGGCACACATGGGACGCGCTGGCTGTGTCATGTGCGAACCTGCAGATCCGCGCATGGGACCAGAGGAAGCACGCAGTGGGAGATTCGACAAAACGAAGGGAGACGATCAGTATGAAGAGAGTATCACTGGAACAGGAACTGAGGGCGAACGCCTATCCTGGAAGGGGCATCGTGATCGGCAGATCCGAGGACGGCACAAAGGCGGTCGCCGCCTACTTTATCATGGGGCGCAGTGAAAACAGCCGCAACCGCGTGTTTGTGGAGGACGGCGAAGGCATCCGCACGCAGGCGTTTGACCCCGCGAAGCTGACAGATCCGAGCCTCATCATCTACGCGCCGGTGCGCGTGCTGGGCAACAAGACCATCGTGACGAACGGCGACCAGACCGACACCATCTACGAGGGCATGGATCATCAGCTGACTTTTGAGCAGTCCCTGCGCAGCCGCGAGTTTGAGCCGGACGCGCCAAATTATACGCCGCGCATTTCCGGCATTCTCCACATCGAGGGCGGCAGATACAATTACGCTATGTCCATCTTAAAGAGCGACGGCGGCGATCCCGCAAGCTGTCAGCGCTTTACCTTTGCCTATGAGAATCCAAAGGCGGGGGAGGGACATTTCATCCACACCTATCAGGGCGACGGCAGCCCGCTGCCCAGCTTTGAGGGCGAACCGACGCCGGTTTCCATCCCGAATGAGATCGGCACGTTCACAGATCTTCTGTGGGACAGTCTGAACGAGGACAACAAGGTTTCCCTGTTCGTGCGCTTTATCGACATTGCGAGCGGCGCTTACGAGACCAGGATCGTGAATAAAAACAAATAAGGAGAGAACCTATGAAAGAATTACAGTTGAAATATGGATGCAACCCGAACCAGAAACCTTCCCGCATTTATATGAACGAGGGGCAGGAGCTTCCCATCCAGGTGCTGTGCGGCAGGCCCGGCTACATCAATTTTCTGGACGCGTTTAACGGCTGGCAGCTGGTGCGGGAGCTGAAAAAGGCCACAGGTCTTCCGGCGGCCACATCCTTCAAGCACGTATCGCCCGCGGGGGCGGCCATAGGGCTCCCCCTGGATGAGACGCTGGCGAAGATCTACTGGGTGGACGACTGCGGCGAACTGTCTCCTCTGGCGTGCGCCTATGCGCGGGCGCGCGGAGCGGACCGCATGTCCTCCTTCGGGGATTTCATCGCGCTTTCCGACCCGTGCGATAAAGACACGGCCATGCTGATCAAGCGCGAGGTGTCCGACGGCGTCATCGCCCCGGGCTACACCGAGGAGGCGCTGGAGATCTTGAAGCAGAAAAAGAACGGGAACTACAACGTCATCCAGATCGACGAGACGTATGTGCCGGCTCCCGTGGAGCACAAGGAAGTGTTCGGCATCACATTCGAGCAGGGACGCCAGGAGCTTCCCATCAACGATGAGCTGCTCTCAAACATCGTCACGAAGAATAAGGATGTGCCGGAACATGCCCTGCGCGACATGAAGATCGCCCTGATCACTTTAAAATACACCCAGTCCAACTCGGTGTGCTTTGTGAAGGACGGCCAGGCCATCGGCATCGGCGCGGGCCAGCAGTCCCGCGTGCACTGCACCCGGCTTGCCGGACAGAAAGCGGACAACTGGCTGCTCCGCCAGTGCCCGAAGGTCATGGATCTGCCGTTCATAGACGGCATCCGCCGCGCAGACCGCGACAACGCCATCGACGTCTATATCGGCGAGGAGTACATGGATGTGCTGGCGGACGGCGCATGGCAGAAGATCTTTAAGACAAAGCCGGACGTCTTCACGCGGGAGGAAAAGCGGGCCTGGCTGGATCAGATGGACGGGGTTACCCTGGGATCCGACGCCTTCTTCCCCTTCAGCGACAACATTGAGCGCGCCCACAAGAGCGGCGTGAAATATATCGCCCAGCCGGGCGGCTCCGTGCGCGACGACCTGGTGATCGAGTGCTGCGACAAGTACGGGATGGCGATGGCCTTTACCGGCATCCGCCTGTTCCATCACTGATCAGGGCAGTGGGAGAGCGGTATGGGATATCGGATCTTACTTTTAGACAACGACGGAACGCTGATGGATTTTAAGAAAGCCGAGGCGCAGGGGATCGAGAATACCCTGCGTCTGCACGGCCTTCCTTTTGATGAAGAGATCCTGGCACTCTATTCCGGCATCAACAAGCGCTGCTGGGAGGAGTTTGAACAGGGCCTCATGGATAAGGACAAGCTGCTCACAGAGCGCTTCCGCAGATTTCTCGGGCAGCTCGGGAATACGTCTGTGGATCCAAACTCCCTGCGCGCTGTCTACCATGAGGAGCTCGGCAAAGGCGCCTATCTGACGGACGGCGCGCTGGAGCTTTGCCGGGAACTGGGCAAAACCCACGAGCTTTACATCGTCACAAACGGCGTGTCCTCCACGCAGTACAGACGGTTTGCGATAAGCGGGCTGGATCAGGTGGTAAACGGGATCTTTGTCTCCGAGGACATCGGCTGTCCAAAGCCCCAGAGCGCGTATTTTGAGCATGTGTTCGCGCAGATTCCGGGGTTTCGCAGAGAGGACGCCCTGATCGTGGGGGATTCCCTGACGGCGGACATCCAGGGCGGCATCCGCGCAGGCATCGACACCTGCTGGTACAACCCGGATGGATTGACCGGGCCGGAAGGGCTAAATATCACATACGAAATTTCCGATCTACGGTATTTAAAGTTTTTTGTGTAAAATTCGTTTGTCTTATAGCAGTAAATTTTTATAATATCCTATAAGTTTACATAATTTTTTTATGTATATCTTTGAATAAAAAAGCGACAGACAAAGAGAAGTGTGGGATGCTCCTTGGATAAAGACATGGACAGAGAAGAAAAGAAAAAGCAGACTGCCAAAAAAAGTACGGGCGGCAGATCTGTCACAGCGCGGCTGAAAAAGACATGGGATAAGCTGGAGGACGGCTGGGAGGAATATCTGTTCCAGCGCAAAAAACAGAAGAAAAAACTGGAAAAACAGATGGCGGCTATGTCGCCGCAGGAACGAAAGGAATTTCAGGCCAAAAGGCGAAAAACCAGCGCCGCAAAGCCTGCGGCGATCATCGGGCTCTGCCTGGTCGGCATCCTCTTCATCGTGGGCGTCACAAAGCTGATCGGCATGGCCGGAAGGGCCATTTTCCGGGAAAAACAGCCGGAGACGGAGCTGGCCGTCCAGACAGAGAGCGAGACGGAGAAGATCTACCAGGAGGCGGACATCACGGTGGGAAGCACGGGCTGTATGCTGCTTCACTCGCCTTTTATCGATTCCTACCCGGACGCGGAGGGGAACTATGACTTTTCTTCTATTTACAAATATATCACGCCGTATTACAGCAAGCCGGACTTTATGACCTGTGAATTTGAGGGCGCTCTGGGCGGCCCGGAGCTGGGCTACGCCGGGTTCCCCAATTTCAAATCGCCGGATATCATCATCGAGAATATCCGCGACAGCGGCGTGGACCTGCAGATGCTGGCGACCAATCATATCTACGACGGCCTTTCCTACGCGTTCAACCGCACCATGGAGGTCTACGAGGAAAAAGGGATCGCCTACACCGGCATCCGGAAAGACAAAGACAGCAAAAATTACTACATAGCGGACATCAACGGCGTCTGCGTGGGCTTCATCAATTATGTGTATGAAACCACCAATATGACGGGCGGCCCGGACAAAAGTCTGAACGCCATCGTCATGGAGAGCCAGGACGCGCCCCTGTTAAATTCGTTCAACTACGACAATCTGGAGCCGTTCTATGCGGAGCTGGAAAACAGCATCTATAATATGCGCCAGGACGGCGCGCACTTTATCATCGCAAATATGCATTGGGGCATGGAATATCAGCTCCAGGAAGCCGTTTATCAGGACGAGATCGCGCAGAATCTCTGCAATATGGGCGTGGACGCCATCATGGGAGGCCATCCGCACTGCGAACAGCCCATCGATATGCTGACGTCGCAGGATGGCTCCCACAAAATGTTCTGCATTTATTCGATGGGCAACGCGCTGAGCAATCAGAGAGTTTCCCTGATGATGGAGGAAATGCCTACCGGCCACACGGAGGACGGCGTCATGGTAACTCTGCACCTGCATCAGGACACAGACGGAACCGTCAGCCTGACGGATGTGGAATTATTGCCCACCTGGGTGTATCGTTACACCGAACCGAGCGGTTCCAAATATTTTATCCTGCCGCTGGACGATGTGGCGAACATCGAAACCACGACGGGCATTTCCGGGATTTATGACGAGGCGCAGGCATCTTATGACCGGACTATGGAGGAATTGGGGCCGGGACTGGAAAAAGCCAGGGAATCTATTCGAAAAACTATGGTTTGTCGAATAGATTAATCCAACCTCTTATCCTGCCCCAACACCCAGAATACGCTGAACAACCGTATTTCTTGCCGAAATTCAGGCAATTTACGTGGCAATGATTGTTCCTTTAGAATGATTTTTATTTTGAAATGTTTGATATATATTTTTTGTACAGACGAATTACAGAAAGGATTTACCATGGAGCAAACGCAATTAACTTACCATGAACAGGTAAATGTCAACAACACCTTGCGCCTGCGGGAACTTTTGAAAACCATGCCGGGTTTTGCAAAGGATTATTTCCGCGCCATAGAGCCGACCACATCCACGCGCACCAGAATTTCCTACGCGTATGACATCCGTGTGTTTTTCCAGTTTTTATTGGATGAAAACCCTATGTTCCGCAACAAAACCATGGATGACATCACGGTGGACGTGCTGGACATGATCAAACCCGTGGATATTGAGGAATATCTGGAATATTTAAAGGTTTACCAGTCCGGCGACCATGAGCTGAAAACCAACGGCGAGCGCGCCTTAAAGCGCAAAATGGTGTCTCTGCGCGGCTTTTATGCCTATTATTTCAAGCGCGAAATGATCCGCACAAATCCCACTGTTTTGGTGGACATGCCGAAGATCCACGACAAAGCCATCATCCGCCTGGACGCGGACGAGACAGCCTCTCTTCTGGATTATGTGGAGCACGCCGGGGACACGCTCTCCGGGCAGAAAAAGGCGTACTGGGAAAAGACCAAAGTGCGGGATCTCGCCATTTTGACGCTGCTTCTCGGCACCGGCATCCGTGTGTCCGAGTGCGTGGGCCTGGACATCCAGGACGTGGATTTTAAAAACGACGGCATCAAGGTGGTCCGGAAAGGCGGAAGCGAAATGATCGTCTATTTTGGCGAGGAAGTGGAAAACGCGCTTCTGGACTATCTCGGGGAGCGAAAAGGCGTCTCCGCCGCCGCAGGCAGCGAAAACGCCCTGTTCTTATCCACACAGCGCAGGCGCATCAGCGTGAAGGCTGTGGAAAACCTGGTCAAAAAATATGCGCGGCAGATCACAACTACCAAAAAAATAACGCCCCACAAATTGCGGAGCACCTACGGGACCAGCCTCTACCAGGAGACAAACGACATCTACCTTGTGGCGGATGTCCTGGGCCACAAGGACGTCAACACCACCAAGAAACACTATGCGGCTATGGACGATCAGAGAAGGCGCAGGGCAGCTTCCGCCGTCCGTCTGCGCGAAAACTGAATATGTTTAATTCTCCAGAATAATGGTAAACGGCCCGTCGTTTTCCAGGGACACTTTCATGTGCGCGCCGAACACGCCCTCTTCCACCACCGGGATCTCCTGCCTGCAGGCCCGGATGATGTAGCGGTACAGTTCCTCCGCCCTGGCCGGATCGCCGGCATTGGTAAAGCTCGGCCGGTTTCCCTTCCGGCAATCGGCGTACAGCGTAAACTGCGAGACCAGCAGAAGCTCCCCGCCCACATCCTTCAGGGAGAGGTTCGTCTTGCCGTTTTCGTCCGCAAAAATGCGCAGGCCAATCATCTTTCGGATCAGGGCGTCCGCCTGCTCTGTGGTATCTTCTTTTCCCACGCCGATGAGTACCAGAAAACCGCGGCCGATAGAACCGGCCACGGCATCCTCCACGGTTACCGACGCTTTGGAAACGCGTTGGATCACAAATTTCATAGTTTCACTCTCTTACCGCTGCTTCTATTTCTGCTGCGCTGTTACGTTTGTCACGCTGTTACGCAGCGGTTCTATTACTTCTGATGCTTTATTACTTCTGCTTTATTACTTCCGCATTATGATTTCTGCTGCTGATTTTTCAGCTGTGCTTCCCGCTTCTCCACAAAATCCCGGAGCAGATTGACCGTCTCGTCGATCCCCAGAATAGAACTGTTGATGCAGAGGTCGTAGCTTGCAATATCGCCCCAGCGCTTGTTGGTGTAGTAATTATAATAGCTGGCGCGCTGTTTGTCCGTCTTCTGGATGACGTCCTTCGCCTTTGCGTCCGTGAAATTATATTTGTCTGCGATGCGCCGGATGCGTTTCTCCAAGTCCGCATAGATGAACACGGAGATCCGGTTGGGATATTCCTCCAGCGCATAATCCGCGCAGCGGCCCACCATGACGCAGGGCCCCTCGTCCGCAATCTTCTTGATGGCGTTGAACTGGGCCAGGAACACCTTGTGGTTGATGGGCATTCCCGAGAGCGCCGCGGATGCGTAGCCCATGGAGTAAGTGTCCATGACCAGCGAGTACAGGAAGCTGTTGGTCGGCTTCTCGTCGTGATTTTCAAAAAGCTCCTGGCAGATGCCGCTGTCCTTCGCCGCCCGGTCGAGCAGCTCGTTGTCGAAACACTTGATTCCCAGGGCTTCGGCCAGTTTTGTCCCAATCTCTCTTCCGCCGCTCCCATATTGTCTGCCAATGGTAATAACTGATCTACATGCCATAGCCATCGCTCTCCTCTCTGTTTAATTTCCTTGCGCGAAACCGTGCCCGCATTTGCCGCGGGGATTTCGCTTTTGTTTGCAGATATTATACAATAAAACAGAGCGATTGTACATATTTTTTATGAAATTTTTCTGAGAAGCTCTTCAAAATAGGTGGGAAACGGCGCGGTAAACTCCAGGTACTCCCCGGTGCGCGGATGCACAAAGCCCAGCACTATGGCGTGCAGCGTCTGTCCCTGCAGCCCGTCTATGGGGCATTTGGCCGGTCCGTACACCGCGTCCCCCAGAACGGGATGGCGGATGCTGCTCATGTGGACGCGGATCTGGTGCGTCCGCCCGGTTTCCAAGCGGCACTCGATGTAGGTAAATTTCTCGAACCGTTCCA
Organism: uncultured Marvinbryantia sp.; assembly: GCA_947630735.1. GTDB lineage: Bacteria > Bacillota > Clostridia > Lachnospirales > Lachnospiraceae > Marvinbryantia. The sequence continues at coordinate 69,762 of CANRIR010000002.1, read as the reverse complement.
GCACCTGATAGTGGGTAACGGCGTGCTTGCCGTTCTTTACCCCCGCCGCCATCTTCTTGCGGTCTGTGGGGTGCCTCCCGATGTCCGCATCCACGGTCCCGGAATCCTCCCGGATCACGCCGTGCACGATGGCTCGGTAGCGCCTGGTAATGCTGTGATCCTTCAGCTGCTCCGCGATCCGGTTGTGGGCAAGATCGTTTTTGCACACCAGAAGGGAGCCGCTGGTATCGCGGTCGATGCGGTGCACGATGCCCGGGCGCAGCACCCCGTTGATGCCGGAGAGGTTTCCGCGGCAGTGGTACAGCAGGGCGTTTACCAGGGTGCCGCTGTAATGTCCGGCCGCCGGGTGCACCACCATCCCCTTCGGCTTGTTGACCACCAGCAGGTCTTCGTCCTCATACAGGATGTCCAGAGGAATGTCTTCCGCCTGTATATCCAGATCCACGGGCAGCGGGATCGACACCTCCACGGTCTCGCCGCCGGTCAGAAGATAGCTTGCCTTCGCGCTCTCCCCGTCCACGCACACGCGCCCGTCCTTGATCAGCTTCTGTAAAAAAGAACGGGAACCGGACAATTCCCCGGTCAGATAGCGGTCGAGCCGCATCGGGGAAATGCCGGGTTCCACGTTCAGGATCTGTTGTTCATCCATGCAAAATCCTCATTTCGGTACAGGATGACTGTCAGGATCAAAGAGACGCACACCAGACAGTCAGCCACATTAAAGACAGGAAAATGGATCAGTGAAAAATAAAAGAAGTCTATCACATAGCCTCGCACGAGGCGGTCTATGGCGTTTCCGGCGGCTCCGGCCGCAAAGCAGACGGCCAGGACGCGAAAGGCGCGGTATTTGGGCGTATGCGGAACCCTGCGCCACAAAAAACACAGTGCGGCCAGGATCAGCACGGTCATGAGCAAGATCAGCCAGCGCATGCCGTCCATCATCCCCCAGGCCATCCCGCGGTTTTCCAGATAGGAAAGCTGAAATACGCCGGGAATCAGGATGAGATCCGGCCGACCCTTCAGGAAGCGGACAGCCAGATATTTTGTCAGCTGGTCAGCCGCCGTCAGCAGCAGCATACCGAGCGGGGCCATCCACACATATTTTCCGCGGCTGCGCACGGGCTGTGTCATCACAGCATCCCCTTTCTTCGCCAGATCAGCAGTTATCGGATATTGAGCAGGCTATGAATTACCCAGGGCTGAACTGTGATCATAGCTGCAAATGTATAAATGGTAAATAAAAGTACTTCGGCCAGTTCGTTTACCCTGTTAGCATGAAACTGTTCTCTTAAATGATCAGACATAACTTTTGCCAGTAAACAATAAATCAAATAACCCAAACAAACTCCAGCCGTATTTGTAATAAGGTCATTTATATCTGATGAACCCCAGTCAAACATTTGAAAGATTTCAACGGATAGGGAAAACAGAAAACCAATTAATATAACAGGCTTTATATGATGATATTTCTTATATAGCAGCGGCAGAAAAAATCCCAGCGGAACAAATAGGATAACATTTAGCATAGTATCTATTGGTCCAGTTATCATACCAAGAAATGGGATCAGAGAGATATTGGGACAAAATCTCATTTTACTTGTATAACCAATACCTGTTACCGTCAAAATTCCAAAAAGATAATAACAAAACACAAATACAGTAATAATATGAATAAGGCTTTGCTTTCTTCCCGCTTTCTTGAGATATAAGAAATATAATAAAAGAACTGGAACAATAAATACATATCCACTTATGGAACGAATAAGAATATCAGAAATAGGTAACATTTTCAGTCATTTTCCTCCGTGTAGGTAATAAAGCGGATGGCGTCCAGGATCTCCTCGTCGGTCACGGTGGTGTCGATAAACGCCTTGCCGATTTTTTTGAGGAGCACAAATTTCACAGCGCCCTTGTCCATTTTCTTATCGGATTTGGTCAGACGCAGGATCTCCTCCGCGTCGATGCCGTCCACGGTAAACATCAGGTCGAAGCCCACGTTCATATCGCGGATCTCGTAAAATTCTTCGGTGGTGAGAAGGCCGCGCCGGAACGAAATGTAGGCGGCCGCCACGCAGCCCAGGGCCACGCACTGCCCGTGCAGGAGCTCCGGGGATTTTACCTTCTCGATGGCGTGCCCGATGGTGTGCCCGAAATTCAAGAGCGCCCTCTCCCCCTTCTCGGTGGGATCCTTCTCCACCACGCTGCGCTTGATCTTGCAGCTCTCCAGGACCAGCTGCTTTAAGGTGTCCGGATCGCGCTCGGCGATCTCAAACAGATGCTCGATGACCCAGGTGTAATAGGAATCGCTGCGGATCAGGCCGTGCTTGAGCACCTCGCCCATGCCGCAGGCAAACTGTTCCTCCGACAGCGTAGACAGAACGGAGGCGTTCATATAGACCAGCGACGGCTGGTGGAACGCGCCCACCATATTTTTGTAACTGTCAAAATCCACGCCCGTCTTCCCGCCGATGCTGCTGTCCACCTGAGCCAGCAGGGTCGTGGGAACCTGCACGAAATCGACGCCGCGCAGATAGGTGGCCGCCGCAAAGCCGGTCAGGTCGCCCACCACGCCGCCGCCAAGGGCGATCAAGAGATCTCTTCTCTCAAAGTGCTCCAGGATGAGAAATTCGTAGAGCTTCCGCACCGTGTCCAGCGTCTTGCTGGGCTCCCCCGCCGGGAAGGAAAAATGGCAGAGCTTGGCGCAGTTTCCCTCCAGCGCTTTTTCCACCGGTTCCAGGTAGAGCTTTTCCACCTGCGAATCCGTCACCACGCAGATCTTCCTCTGCGAGATGGCGCAGTTCTCTTCCAGAACCGCGGGGAGCTTCGCAAAGTCCTGTTCAAAATAAATCCCGTAGCTTCTGCCGCGGTCCGTCCGCACGGACAGAAAGCTGTCGCTGTCAGTTTGTGCCATATATTTTCTCCTCGTTTCTATCAAGATTTTTCATATATATTTCTCAATTTCCGCGATCAGCCGGCCCTTCTTCGTGCCGGATATCACGCCCACATAGCGGAAACGCCCCAGGCCGCGCGCGGATATGAGATCCCGTTCTTTTACCTTATAGCCGTTGGAAGTGACGAGCCTGGCGTTCACAAACACTTTTCCGCCCTCGATCATGCCGGTCAGGCTGCTCCTCGACGCGCCGAAGGCGAGGGACAGCAGGCTGTCCAGGCGAACGGAGGCCACAGACCCCCGCACAACCTCGTATTTCGGCTCAAGATCGATGTTTCCGGTCTCGGCAAGGACCTGCACCTGTGTGTGCTTTACCCGGGTCAGCTCGCCCGTCAGAAAGTCTGCCATGCGCGAAAGACAAAAAACACGGGCAGTGTTCCCGTCCGTCAGGATATCCCCCAGCACGCTGCGGTCGATGCCAAGGTTTAAAAGCGCGCCCAGATAATCCCGGTGCGTCAGCTTATCCGCGTACTTGTCGTGCAGCGGGCGGACGCAGAGGCAGCTTATGGGAAATGCCGGATCCTCATCTTCCCCGGTATAAGAAGGAGCATCAGGTAAAAAAGCTATGATCTGACGCTCCGCACTTTTGTAACCGCCGAAAGACCTGCACCGCACGTATGACAGGTCTTTCTGGATCTGATGAAAAATATTCAGTTCGTTGAGATTCAGGAATTCCGTGAATACGGTGACATTGCGCCGGTACGCCCTGTCCGCCAGATCCTCCAGTCTCTTCCGGAACAGCTCCTCCTCGCGGTTCATCTGTTTAAAAGCCTATATTCAGCGGCGGCACGTCAAACGCCCCGCTCAGGATATCCTGAAAATCACCCGACACATCTACTGCGGACGGCGTGATGATGAATATGTAATTGCTGATCTTCTGCAGATTTCCGCTGATGGCATAGCAGGAACCGGAGGTAAAGTCTATGATGCGCTGCGCGAGGTCGATGTCAAGCCCCTCCATATTGAGCACCACGGTGCAGTTCGCGAGCAGTGTTTCCGTGATCTCACGCGCATCCTCCATATCTTTGGGCCGGACCACACATACGGACATGTCGGAGGCGGATCTGCGGGTGCGGATGGGGGAAACTTTGGATGTGGCCGTGGAGACAGACGGTTTTGTCTTTGGAATGGACGTCTTTACGGTTTTCTCAGAAGGCTGTTTGGTAAACTTCCGCATGATGGGCTCATCATCCGGGTCGTCGAGATCATCCAGCGGATCGTCGCCGCCGCGGGAGGCTTTCTTAAAGAAGCTCTTTTTGGGGCGCACCTCCTCGTCGTCCCCGTCGTCCAGGAAGTCGTCTTCATCGTAATCGTCGTTCAGTTTCATCATATTTAAGATCTTGTCCAGAAAACTCATAATTATCCTCTCCTGCTATTGCTGCCGGCCCGGGTGCCCAAAAAGCACGCCTTATACCGTTCTTATACCGTTTGATGATCCCGTTCGCCAAAGATGCCGGTGCCCACACGCACCATGGTAGCACCCTCCTCAACGGCCACCTCATAATCGTTGGTCATGCCCATACTCAGTATACACATACATACATTATCAATGTTTCTCGCTTTAATGTCAATAAATAATTTATACAAATTTCGAAAATGTACCCGGTTTTCTTCCGGATCTTCCACAAACGGCGCGATGGTCATCAGTCCCTGTACGCGAAGGTTCGGATATTTTGCGATCTGGGCGATAAGATCCGCCGTATCTTCCGGCCGGACGCCGAATTTTGACTCCTCGCCCGCCACATTTACCTCCACCAGCACCGGCATCACGACGCCGTGTTTTTCGGCCTCCTCCTGGATGGCCTGCGCAAGGCGCACGGAATCCACCGAGTGGATCAGGCAGGCCCGGGTGATCACATATTTCACCTTATTGCGCTGGAGATGGCCGATCATGTGGAAACGCAGATCTTTGGGCAGCGCGTCATATTTTTCTTTCAGCTCCTGGGGCCTGTTCTCCCCGAAATCGACCGCCCCCTCCGGGAGCAGTTCTTCTATCATAGACAGGGGCTTTGTCTTGCTCACAGCGATCAGGGTCACCTCCGACGGGTCCCTCCCGGCCCGCGCGCAGGCCTGCCGGATCTTTTCGCGGACGGCTCTGTAATTTTCCGCAACCATGGTCTATTCCTCCATTCCATCCTCTTTTACCGCCGAGGCATCCAGCGCGATCTGGTCGTACTGGGCCAGGCCGTAATCGGAATTGCTCTGCACGATGCAGTATTCTTCATTTTCGTCGATGATGGTGATCTCCCGGAACACGGGATATCCCTTGTTGATGTTGTAGACGCCGATCAGGGATTTGGTGTCCGATACCTGGAACCGCCCGGAGGTGTTCTTCATCAGCACATAATCGCCCTCCTGGAACAGGGAGGTATCTACATAATAATCCGTGTCGGTCTTATCGTAGACGGTGGCGGTCACCATCTTTGTGACGGCGGATCCGTCCGTGTCGTAGGTCTCCTTGCGCAGAAGGATCTCATCCTCGTTCTGCTCGTTGACCGTCACAAAATCCACCGGGATCCGGTAAAAAACTTTTTCCGCGATGGCGCTGTTGGGGATCTTCAGGCCCGTCTGCCGGCTGGTCAGAAGCTCAATGTCCACATAGCGTTCCTCCGCGAACCGGACCACAGAGTTGCTGATATCCAGCTTTCCTATGTAGTCGGCGCCGTTCTGCAGGATGCTGAAATCCGCATTGAACGCGGAGCCGTCCTGCATAAACCGGAACCGGATGCTGTTCTGGTCCGACAGCTCCATGGCCGTCTTTTTGTCCAGCAGAATGGCGAGGGACCACTCCTCGCTCGTGATCAGCTTGTACACCACATCGCCGGCCTTCACGCTCTCCTTCAGGCGCAGGTTCTCGCGCTTATAGTTCTTGCGGCTGAAGCTTGCGGCCGTGATATCCTCCACGGCGAGATCTTCCATCCCGTCCATGGAATAGACCACAAGCCCGTCCCGGTCGGCCGGCACCAGGTTCAGTCCGGCGCTGATGCCCTGCTGGGCGCTGTCCATCACTTTTTTTGACAGGAGCTCGATCATGGCCGTCTGGGCGTCCGCCTTGAAATCATACACATTCTGGAAGGCGGAGGGCAGGTAATTCCCGGAAAAGGTGGCCGCGATCGAGCGGAGATCGGAATAGCTGTCGTTGTCTAATTCCGCAAGCTCCGCATCCGAAGTGGAGCTCGCCAGATTTACCGTGCCGACGGAGTAGATGCCGTTTCCCACACCCACCTTGCTCCCCTCCCGGGCATAATAGCTGATGGGGCCGGCTTCGCTGCAGGTGACCAGCGATTCGTCGCGCAGCGCGATGGCCGTGTAGCGGTAGTTCCCGGAGAGTGAACCCGCCGTCACCTCGTAGGCGATGATCTTGTCCGACGTCAGGTACATCACAAGGTAGATCAGGATGTAAAGCAGGATGATGCCAAACATGATCGTGCCGATGTTGAAGATGGAGCCGCCCTGCAGCCGCACCACTTTCCGTTTTCGTTTTTCCCTCTGCTCTTCCATGAAATCTCCTCGCATGCCCGCAGGCGGATGTATTCTGAATCAAAAAATGCCGGATAAATAAATTCATCCGGCATAAAATGCTGTTATGTAGCTATGATCACAGTGAAACAATGACGCTGCCCTGCATCTTCTCCGGAAGCTGATGGCTGTCCAGAGAAATGCTGAGAATAAAGGTCACATCATATTTCTTACCGATTTCTTCCAATTTATCTAACATGGGGGCGACGGTCTCCTGATCCACATGTGCGATCTTCAGGAAACTGTCAAGATACATCTGCTCCAGATCGTGATCCTGGGAAATGATACCGCAGATAAAACCGATAAAGGCATCCGCGTTGTCCAGCATAAATTCTGAAAGGTCGATCAGACGCACCTTATTGTTCAGCTCATACATATGCTGTGAACTCTTGTCCAAATATACGATATTACCGTGTACAGACTTGATTTCCGTGTTTACTTTTTCAAGTAAATATTTTGTCTTTCCTTTTCCTTTGTTGCCTGCGATGATCTGTATCATTGTAATCTCCTCCTTCAGTTTCGTGTTTCCTATAAGTCAATTATAATGCACGGCGTAACAAATTACAACTGTTTTTTGCTGATGATGGACAGAAGCTCATTCATTTGAAGATAGAGGTTATCCCGGTTGTCAGAATGCATGATGATGCTGAAATAAGAATTTCCGAAATCATCCTTCGTCAGCAGGGACAGGCATGCGCCCGCCTCATCCGTGGTGCCCGTTTTGCCGCCGTAGACCGTCACGCCGTCCGGCGCCTGTGCCGCTCCGGTAAAGTAATAGCTGGTGGCGAACCAGGTCCTCTCATACGAGTCGCCTAAGGAATCCAGATACGTCACGGTATAGCTCTGCTGGTTGATGGCGTCCGCGAACACGTCATATTTCAGGGCTTCCTGGAAGATCAGGTAAATGTCGTAGGGGGTCGTGTAATGCTCCTCGTCCTGCAGGCCGTGCGCGTTGGTAAAATGCGTATTTGTGGCGCCGATCTCATAGGCCTCCTGGTTCATCATCTGGACGAAATCCTCGATCGTCCCGCCCACATGCTGGGCGATGGCATTCGCCGCGTCGTTTCCGGATGCGATCAAAAGCCCGTAGAGGAGCTGGCGCAGAGTGTACTGGTCGCCGTAGGCCAGATAGCAGACCGATGATTCCGGATCAATGTCCAGAGCCGCCTCGTCTACCGTGATCAGATCGTCCAGGTTCCCGTATTTTAAGGCGACCAGGGCGGTCATGATCTTCGTCAGGCTGGCGGGATATAACCGCTCATGGACATTCTTTGCATATAAAACCTCCGCGTCCGACAGATCCATCAGTGCGCCGGCGGTCGCATTGTCCAGGGAAACCCCGTCCGCGGGCACGTCCGAGGCCGTCACGCACAGCCCGTCCGTAAACGGGAGCGCGCGGTTCTCATACGCCGCCGACACGCGCACGCCATAACTGCTGCTGGTGATGTTATAGGGATCTGTCAGTTTCAGCTCATGGGAGCGGAATAAAAAGCGGTAGACCAGCGCACCCGCGAACAGCAGCAGGCACACGGCAAGGATCACACTTAAGACCGCGTGGAGCCGCTGGGTCTTTCTCTGTTTTCTGCGCGCGGAGCGCCGGTTGTCCTCTGCAGGATTATCTGTACATCTCACGCCACTCTAACTCTCCTCTGTCTAAGGATTTGATCAGCATTTCCGCCGTCGCCAGGTTTGTGGCCAGCGGCACATTGTAGGTGTCACAAAGCCGGAACACGTTCTTGATATCCGGTTCATGGGATTTGGGCTGCAGCGGATCGCGCAGAAAGATCACCATATCCATCTGATTCTGTTCGATCTGCGCGGCCATTTGATGGACGCCCCCCAGATGGCCGGAAAGATATTTTGTGATATTCATTCCCGTCACTTCTTCCACCAGGCGTCCGGTAGTATTCGTCGCAAACAGTGCATTTCTGCTCAGGATCCCGCGGTAGGCGATACACAGATTCTGCATCAGCCCCTTTTTGGAATCGTGCGCAATTAACCCGATGTTCATGTAAAACCGCCTCCTTTTTGCACCATATTCAGTATTTCTTTACCTGAAGCCCCACATTCAGTACCAGTCCGATGCCGATGAACAATGTCATCAGAGAAGTCAGGCCGGAGCTGACAAACGGCAGCGGCAGCCCGGTGTTCGGCATGAGGCCGGTTGCAACACATATATTCATAATGCTCTGGATACCGATCAGCGCCCCCATTCCGCAGCACAGTACCGTACCTGAAAATTCCCGGGCGTTCCGCCCGATCCAGATACATTCCAGAACAATAAGAATCTCAAGAATGATGATCACGCAGCAGCCGAGGAACCCGAGCTCCTCTCCGACCACCGCAAAGATAAAGTCCGTCTGCGCCTCCGACAGGAGGTTCGCGTTTTTGACGGAGTTCACCGCCGTGTTCTCTAAGCCTTTCCCGTAGAGTTGGCCGGAACCGATGGCGATGATAGAATTTAACTGCTGTCTGGCCTCGTCCGGGTACTGCTCCGGGTAGAGCCACGCCAGGATGCGGACCAGCTGATAATTTTCGATCAGGGTCTGCCCGGGCCGCAGCACGATCCCGACCAGGATGGCTATGAGCGGCGCGCCCACGAGCAGGATGCCGGCGATCACCTTATAACTGAGGCCCGCCACGAAATAGGTGGCGCAGAACACCAGCAGGGTCAGGATGCAGGTGGACAGGTTCGGCTGCTTTAAGATCAGGAACGCGGGCACCGCCACGATGACGACGGCCTTTATAATGGTCTTGAAGCTGCTCAGATCGTCCTCGTGTTTGCTGAAAAACTGCGCGAAAAACAGCAGCAGAAAGATCTTCATCAGATCGGAGGGCTGCATCTGGATGCCGCCGATATTCAGCCACCGCGTGGCGTTGTTGGCGCTCACGCCCATGAAAATGACCGCGATCAGAAGGCCGAGTCCGGCCAGATAAAAGATCCAGTAAAATTTCAGCAGCCACACATAATCCACCAGCGACACGATGATCATCAGGACCAGGCCGCCCACCAGACCGGCGATCTGCTTGTTCTGAAGGCTCCCGTCCGCGCTCCCGATCACCAGGATCCCGATGACCGACAGCATGGTCACCCACAGCACCAGCCTGAATTTATAATCCCTTAATCTGTATTGTTTTAACATTTTCTTCCCCTTGGCTTGTCTCGTTTATCAGCCGTATCTGTACATCCAGGCGCGTGTGCTCCGCATTCACATACTTGCGGATCACAGAGCGGATCTCCCGTTTCATCTGAGCCAGAACCTCCGGATCCACCTGCATCTTGTCTGAGATCAGCATGTGCTCCAGCCGGTTCTTCGCGATCGTCCCCGAAGTCCTGCGTGTACTCATGGCCATGCCCTATCCTTTCCGAAAGAATGCTTTCACTCTGCCAAAAAACGAAGTCTCTCTCGAAAGATCCGGGATGTCCACCGCCTCCCCTGTCACTCTGCGGGCCACGTTGAAAAATGCCTGGCCGGAAGGCGTCCCATTGCCGGCCAACGGCTCCCCCTGATTGGTGGAGACCACGATGTTCGTGTCGTCCGGCACGGCCCCTATAAGAGGAATGGCGAGGATCTCGCACACGTCCTCCACCGACATCATATCCCCGCGGCTGATCAGATCCGGCCGCAGGCGGTTGATCAGCAGATCGATCTGCTTCATGCCGCCGGCCTCCAGAAGGCCGATGATGCGGTCCGCGTCCCGGATGGCGGAAACCTCGGGCGTGGTGACGACCACGGCGCGGTCCGCGCCGGCCACCGCGTTCCGGAAGCCCTGCTCGATGCCGGCCGGGCAGTCCAGCAGGATATAATCAAAGTGAGCCTTAAGCTCCTCGGTAAGTTTTTCCATCTGTTCCGGCGTCACGGCCGATTTGTCCCTGGTCTGCGCGGCCGGAAGGAGGTAGAGGGTGGGATAATGCTTGTCCCGGATCAGGGCCTGCTTCAGCCGGCAGTTGCCCTCCACCACGTCCACCAGGTTGTAGACGATGCGGTTTTCCAGCCCCATCACCACATCCAGGTTCCGAAGGCCGATATCGGTGTCCACCAGCACCGTCTTTTTATTCATTTTCGCCAGTCCGGTGCCGATGTTGGCGGTGGCTGTCGTCTTCCCGACGCCGCCCTTTCCGGACGTGACTACGATCACTTCACTCATGTTTCATCCTCCACATAGCATAAATTGGGAATTTCCCGCTTCATCCTATGCCGGCATAACGGATCCGGCGTTCTTCTAGCTTTCCTCTTCCGTGCTGCCGAGAATATCCCGCAGGGTGCTGTGCACCAGGTTCTTCACATAGATATGGTCATCTTTTACGTAGGCGATCTTGGGGTCCAGGGCATATTCCGTGCTGTCGGACCGCTTGGTGATGGCGCTCCTGGCCATCTTATCCGCGATGCGGATCTGCATGGGCTTCATCACCAGGGCAGCCACAAAGCAGCTGCGGTCGCCGGACGCGCCGGCGTACACATTTCCGCGGCAGGAGCCGAGGACCACCACATTTCCCCGGGAGGTGATGGACGCGCCCGGATGGATGTCCCCCAGCACCACGATGCTGGCGTCCGTTTCCATGCTCTGGCCGGAGCGCAGGTTTCCGCGGTAAAACTGGCCGTCGCTGGTATTCTGCTGCTCCTGCGCCCTGCGGATGGCCTGCTCATAGTAGGCCTCCTCCTGCGGGCGCTCGTCCACGATGCAGACGATGTGGATGCCGGATGCCGCCTCGATCGCATTGACCAGCCGATTTTCCTGATCGTTTGTCAGGACGCGGCCCTGAAACGTGACCGCCATGCTGGCGCCCTGAAAAAATTTTGCGGACTCGGAAAATTTTTTGCCGACCGCCTCCAGAAGATCCGGAAACGGCATGGCGGCGTCCAGCCGGACGATGAGTCCGTAGCGGTTGCTCTTGATGATGACCGGACTTTGATTCATAACCCCACTCTCCCGATGCTTAGTCTGTTCTCGCTCCGCTGATGGTACCCTGGTAGACCGATGCGTGTCCGGTGATCAGCTCGTCCGGATCCTGCAGGTTGAAGATATATCGTATCATATCGCGTGCGAGAAGCGCGGAGTTCGCGGATGTATAACCGTTTGTGATGCGGCAGGCGATGGCCACCTCCGGGTTCTCGAGAGGCGCGAACCCGACGAACAGCGCGTGGCTGGGAACGCCGGTCTCCTCCGCCGTACCTGTCTTGCCGGCCATGTTGATCCCCACATCCTTCATGTACATGTTGGTGCGGACCATCATGTTCATGCCGAGATGGATGGCATCCCACATATATTCCGTGCCGTCCACGTAGCTGTGCACCACAGGTTCTTTCTGCACGAGGGTTCTGCCCTCGGAGTCCGTGATCTTGTCCAGAAGCGTAAGGTCGTAGCAGGTGCCGCGGTTCGCCACGGTCGCCACATATTTCGCGAGCTGCACGGTGGCGTAGGCGTTCCGGCCCTGTCCCATGGCGGAAGGCGCCATGGCGTAATCGGATATCTGGGGCGTGCTCTCATCCATCTCGATGCCGGATTCCTCATCAAATCCGAACAGGGAGGCATATTTGCGCAGCTTTTCCACGCCCGTGGCGTCGTCCAGCTCCCCGTCCGCATTGCCCACGTCGCCTAAGCGGACGCCGATGGTGTTGAAATAATAGTTGCAGGATTCCTGCAGGGCCGTGGAGAGCGTGATCGCGCCGTGGGCCCCCGGATAGATCCAGCAGTTGATGGGCGGGTCTACCGCGTCAAATTTGCCGCTGCAGACGATGCCCTCGTCCACGCCCACAACGCCTTCCATGACGCCGGCCACGCTGGTCACCATCTTGTAGGTGGAGCCGGGAGCAGTCAGCTCCTGGGTCGCCTTATTGTAGAAGGGGCTGGAACCGTCCAGGATCAGCTCCTCGAAGTATTCCTCGTCCATATCGTTCGCGAGACGGTTGTTGTCGTAGGCCGGGTAGGTCGCGCAGGCGAGCACGTTCCCGTTGTTCGGATCTACCAGCACAAGGGAGCCGGAACACGGGGCCACGGCAAATTTGGAGGGCGGGATCTCCAGGTCATACAGTTTTTCCATGATGAAGTCGTAGGCGTATATACTGCCGTCCGCAAGGCCGGCGTATTCCGAATCGTTCTTTTCCAGAACGCCCTGGTCAAACAGGAGCCTGCACAGGACGGCCGGGCTTAAGGTGTCGTCCTCCACCATGTATTTATACACTTTCTTGCTGAAATTGTGGTCCGTCTTGACATATTCCTCGAGATAATCGCACAGATTGGTGAAGATCTCGTTGGAATTCCAGTAGTCGCTCTCCTCCATGATGCCCGTCACATCCAGCCAGTCCTTGGAGATGGCGTAGGTGAGGTATTCCCGCAGGCTGATGGTCTCATCCACCGCCCAGGCGATATAGGTCTTGTCTGTCTGGTCGATGGCGTCCGTCTTCAGGATGCCCAGCTCCGGCAGCGTGGTGTCGGTCAGGTAGGTCATATAGACCTTCATGGCCTTGGAGAGATCCTTGTAGGGATGCGGCTCCTCCGACAAAAGCTCTGACTTGAGCTCGCTGAAGATCTGCGCCTCCCTCGTCTGGAGCATCCGGTAGACCTCCTGCTCCAGCGGGGTCGCGTCCGCGGCCTCCATGTGCGTCACACTGAGGACATTGTTCTCGATCAGCGCGTAGTACAGATCGTACACGGGAATACGGATCTCATCCTCGGTGATGCCCTCCGTGTCGATCTCTTTCATATCCAGCGTATTCTTGTAGATAATACCGGCGATGTACTGCTCCAGCAGGTGGTAGGCCGCCTTCTGGTAGTCCGTCTTGATCGTCAGGTAGAGATCGCTCCCGGCCTGGGGTTCCACCACGGAATCCTCCTTCAGGACCTTGCCCAGGTTGTCCACGTAGATCACCTTTTTGCCGTCGGTTCCCTGCAGCTGCGTCTCAAAATACCGCTCCAGCCCCACCTTGCCGATGATGTCCGTCATATCGTAGGCGTCATGCCCGAGCTCGTCGTTCAGAGATTCGATCTCCTCCGCGGAGGGCCGGCCGGTATAGCCGATGATATTGGAATAATAGGGGCTTTCGTTGTAGATGCGGATGGAGCTCTCCGTCACATCCACGCCCACATAATAGCCCTTGCTCTCCATCAGGCTGGACATGGACCGGTCGGAGATGTCCTTCGCAATGGTGGTGGGCAGATATTTCTGATAGCTGTTCTGGTTGATGGCGCTGCGCAGGGCGACCAGCTTCAGGCAGTCCTCCCTGGAGAGATCCTGCGGGAGCTCATACTGCGCCACCTCATCCGGCGACACGCCGAACTCCGCCCACTCTTCTGCGGTATAGTGCTCCGTCACGCCGTACCAGTCCTCGGAGCCGAGCTGGCGCATCATCTCCTCCGGCGTCACCGCGGCCTCGGAGGCCTGCAGCACGCTCTCATCCGTCGGTTCCACCCCGTCCGGCGCCTCCGTGTAGATCCTGCCGTAGACGTCCGCCTTAAAGCGCAGCAGGTTATAACCGCTCCTGGTAAACTCATACTGACCCGCGTCGTTGATGTCTATGGCAAAATCCGTATAGACGTCGTCGCCGTTTGCGTAAAGGATCTGCATGATCTTATAGAGATAGCCGTTGATATACAGGTTCCTCTGCGCGCGGCTCGAGTAGCTCCCCATGTCCTGGAACGTGACGTCGTAGGCCAGTTTATTGTAGGCGATCAGATTGTTGTCGCTGTCATAGATGCAGCCGCGCGTGCTGGCGATGCTGGTCTCCCGCTTGATCTGTGTGGTAAAATTGTTCAGATAGGACTCCCCGTTGACGATCTGCAGGTCAAACAGCCTGTTGATCAGCAGAAAGGATATCCCCACGAACAGCACGGCGAGGATCAGCATCCTGGAATGGATGGATCTTGCAAAATATTTCCGGATACGCTTAAACAAAACTGCCTACACTCCTCTTATCCATGATGTCAAGTTTCTGGTTCAGCAGCAGGAACAGCCGGTAGCACACAAGCGTCAGAAGCACCGTATAGACGGTCTCCGGCAGGATGATCCGGCGCAGATAAAAGAAAAAATCTACTCTGCCGCGCAGCAGGAACTGGCTGACATAAAACAGAAAACCGTATGCCAGATCGCCGGCCGCCGCCAGCACTACCGGCATCTTGATATCGTCGTCATAAAAAATATGGTAGCAGAAACCGCTGAAATAACCGATGTACATATATACAAACGCGCGCAGCCCCACGAACAGTCCGCCCTGGCTCCCCAGAAGGAGATCCGTCAGGAGACCGCCCAGAAAGCCCAGCAGGAGCCCGGACCGCTTCCCGCGCATCAGCCCGAAGGACGCCGTAAAGATGATCATCAGGTTGGGCGTCACGGACGCGATGGAGATCGCCGGGAGCAGTGAGCACTGCAGGAGCAGGCACAGGAGCATGGTGCCGAGGATGATCAGTTTCGTTCTCATATCGCCGCCTCCGTTATATGGACTGCTTCAGGTTCTTGATGACCAGCACTTCCTTGATATCCTTGAAATCCACCACCGGGGAGATATAGCCGGAGCGGGTCAGGTTGTTGGGATCCGTCTGGATCTCGCTGATGTAGCCGATCAGGATGCCGGGAAGGAACTTGTCGCTGATGTGGGACGTCACCACGGTGTCCCCGGCCTTCGCCTCGGAATCCGGATCGTTCAGCTTCACCAGGTTGATCTTTCCGTCGTCGATCAGGTCCAGGCTGCCCGCGATGATGCAGGTGTCGCCGGTTTCCGTGATCTCCGCGCTCACGTTGCTGTAATCGTCTATGACGGAGCGGACCTTCGCCCAGTTCGGGCCCACATCCGTAATGATGCCGGCCAGCCCGGCGCCGGCCAGCACGTTCATATCCACGGCCAGCCCGTCGTCGCTCCCCTTATCGATGGTAAAGATGCTGAACCAGTTTCCGGCGTTCTCCCGCGCGATCACTCTGGCGCCCACTTTCTCGTAGCTCTCATATTTGTGGTCCAGCTCGTAGAGGTCGCGCAGACTGTTCAGCTCCTCGTGGTCCTGCAGAAGCTGCGTGTTCTGCACGGTCAGCTCGTCCACCTGGGCCTGCAGCTCCTCGTTTTTCGCGGCCAGGTCCAGATTGCTCTCAAAATAATCCATGCGGTCGGACAGCCATCCGCCCACCTGGTTGATGCCGGACTGCAGCGGCGTCAGCACATAGCCCGCCACATAGTTCAGCGGATTTACCGAGAAATCAACCACAAAGCTCAGTATGATGATGATGCCGCTGAGAACGGAAAGAATAAACAGCAGCGTTTTGCTTCTAAAATGACTCATGTTCTTCTCCTTGACGGCTGTTCTTCTAAATGGTGTTTCCCGTCAGATCCCGCAGGGAATAGGTGCACCCGGAAAGCTCCGGCCGGTTCATGATCATCTGAATCCCGCGCAGAGTGGTAAGTCCCGGTTCCCGGACCATAGAGATGGGCATGCCCAGGGCCTGGCGCAGGTAGTCCGCAAAATTGGGGATCAGGGAAGTGCCGCCTGTGAGGCACAGCCCCGCCTCCATGATATCGCTGTGGAACTGCGGCGGGAGCCTGTCTACAATGCCGCGCAGCTCCTCCGTGATAAGGCCGACGGTATTGCCGATAGCGGCGCTGACCGCCGTGGAGGTGATGTCCGCGCTCGCTGGAAGGCCGGAAATGCTGCTCACCCCGCAGACATTGTACGCATCCGCCGGACCGTCGATCAGATAGGCGAGCCGGTTCTTTAAAAAAGCTGCCGTGCGCATGCCGATGTTCAGCTGGAACATCCGCCTGGTCATGGTCACGATGTCCTCATCCAGGCTTTGCCCGCCGAGCTGCAAAGTTTTGCTGATGAGGATCTTTCCGCCCGCGGCGATGGAGATCTCGGTCGTTCCGGCTCCGATATTTACCAGCATGCTGGCGCGGGGCGATTCCATGGAGACGCCGACGCCGACCGTGTCCGCGATCCCCTTGTCCACCAGAAAGATCTTTCTGGCCTTGACCACATTGTTCAGCACATTATAATAGGCCCGCTTCTCTACGGCGGAGATATCCCGCGGCACGGCGATGTAAACGGCCGGCTGACCGGAGAGAAAGCGGCGGTTCTTTTTCATGAGGTGCGCGAGCACGATCTCCGCATTTTTGGTCTCGGCGATCACCCCGTGCTTCATCGGGCACCCGGCCTTTATGCTGGCGGGCGTCTTTTCGTACATCTCATACGCGGCGTCGCCGATCGCGGCCACGTGTCCGCCGTCCCGTATCGCGATCATATTCTTCTCGCAGACCGTGATGCGGTTTTTCTTGTCGCAGATCTTGATGGTGTCCGTGCCGAAATCCACGCCAAGCGCATTGTGAAATTCCATATGATTCATCCCTCGTAAATTATTTTATGATCCCCTGTTCCCGAAAACTGAAGTAACGCTTATCCCCCACGATAATGTGATCCATCAGCGCGATGCCGAGCAGATTGCCGGCCTCCCACACACGCTTTGTGAGCAGGCGGTCCTCCGGGCTGGGCGTGACGTCGCCGCTTGGATGGTTGTGCATCAGGATCACATAGACCGCGTGATTTTTAAGCGCGGTCAGAAAGATCTCCCGGGGCGACACGCAGGACTGGCTGACCGTGCCCTTGGAGATGACCTCGTCTCTCAGCAGCGCGCCTTTTGTGTCGAACATCAGCAGCATGACCTGCTCCTGCTCTAAGTGCCGGAAATCTTCCATGTAGTAGTCGGCAATGGCGTCTGCGCTCCGAAGGGAGCGCCCCTCCCCCGCCTTTGCCTTCGCCATGCGGCGCGCCAGCTCCGTGATACACTGGATCTGGATCGCCTTGACGGTCCCCACGCCCTTGATCCGGCGAAGCTGGGGGACGGTCAGCCCGTACAGTCCGAGCAGATTTGGCTTTTCTTCGGACCCGTTTAAGATTTCCCGCGCGAGTTCGATCGAGGTGGCTCCCCTCGTCCCCGTGCGCAGGATGACTGCCAGAAGTTCCGCGTCTGTCAAGACCGCGGGGCCCATCTTCAGGCATTTTTCATAAGGGCGTTCCTCGTCCGGAAGGCCCTTGATGGTGGAATGTTCCATGGCTGTAATCCGTACTCTCCCGACAGAAAAACAAACTACGCCTTATAATTCATAATAGCATAACTCCGGAAAAAAGTATATATCTGAAACATTAAATTTTTCTAACGGATCTTCGGAGAATAGGTGCGGATGACCGCCTCCGCGATCCGCATGCCGTCCATGGCCGCCGAGGTGATCCCTCCCGCATAGCCCGCTCCCTCCCCGCAGGGATATAGCCCGTTCACGCTGGAGACGCCGTCTTCCCCGCGCACGATGCGCACCGGCGAGGACGTGCGGCTCTCCACGCCGGAGAGCACAGCGTCTTTTCGGGCAAACCCGCGGATCTTCCCGTCAAAGCGGCGCACTCCCTCCGCAAGGGAGGACGACAGGACTTCCGGGAGACATTCCCGCAGATCGGCGAGCTCGTACGCTCCCTTCGTGCAGGGAAGTATGTCCCCAAGGCGCAGGCTTTCGCGCTTCCTGCAGAAATCCCCGAACAGCTGCACCGGGATGCGCCCCCGGCCGAGGCGCCAGGCGGCCTGCTCCAGCCGCTCCTGAAAGCGGACGCCTGCGAGGACGTCCGGGGCGCCGAAATCCGCGGGCGAGACGGTCACCACAATGGCGCTGTTGGCGTTCTGCCCGTCCCGGGCCCGATAGCTCATGCCGTTCACCGCCAGCATGCCCTGTGCGGAGGAGGCGTTTACCACATAGCCTCCCGGGCACATGCAGAACGAATAGACGCCTCTGCCGTTCGGCAGTTTTTCCGTGAGCTTGTAGTCCGCCGGCGGCAGATATTCCGGCTTCTCTGCCCCGTACTGAGCCAGATTGATCAGGCTCTGGGGATGTTCGATGCGAAGGCCCACCGCAAACGGCTTCTGCTCCATGAGGACCGGTTTTTGGCTCAGCATGGAAAAGGTGTCCCGCGCGCTGTGGCCGATGGCGAGCACAAGCACTTCGCAGGGGATCTCCTCCCGCCCGTTTACCGTGATGCCAAAAAGCCGCCCCTCCCGGATATTCAGGTCCGTAACCTGGCTTCTGAAAAGGATCTCCCCGCCCAGAGCCTCGATCTCTTTTCGGATGTTTTTTACCACGGTGCGCAGCACATCCGTGCCGATGTGGGGCTTGTGGACATAGAGGATATCCCCGCCTGCCCCCGCCCGCGCGAAAGTCTCCAGGACAAACCCGGCTCTCCCTTCGCGGTCTTTTACCAGGGTGTTCAGTTTCCCGTCAGAGAAGGTGCCGGCGCCTCCCTCCCCAAACTGCACGTTGGAGCCTGTATCAAGCGCGCCGCTCTCCCAGAACTGCTCCACGGCCCGGGTGCGCGCGTCCACATCCTGCCCGCGCTCCAGGACCAGGGGGCGGTACCCGCACTTTGCGAGAAGCAGGGCGCAGAACATGCCCGCCGGGCCGAAGCCCGCGATGACCGGTCTTTCCAGAAGAGGTGCGCCGCCGCGCTCCGGCAGGCGGTATGTCACGTCCGCGGCCCTGAAGATGTTGGGATCTTTTGTATTCTGCAGAAGCTTCTGCTCTTTTTTTACTTCCACATCCACGCTTAAGATAAAGCGCACATCCGGTTTTTTCCTGGCGTCGATGGACTGCTTTCGGATGACGGTCCTCTGGATGGCCCCCTGCGGCACGCGAAGTTCTTTTGCCGCGGCCCATGTCACGTCCTCCTGCGTAAATCCCGGCTTCATTTTCAGCTGTGAGATCCGTATCATAGTTTCCCCTCTTACCTGATCAAAAAATTTTCAATCTGTTCTCTCCTGCCCGCCTGCGCCCGCCGCACTGCCCGCCGCGTGGCCGCTTGCCCAGGCCCACTGCAGGTTGTAGCCCCCGCAGGCACCGTCCACATCCAGGATCTCCCCGGAAAAATAGAGGCCCGGCACAAGCCGCGACTCCATGGTCTCGGGATCCACGAAGGAGCAGTCCACGCCGCCCTGGCAGGACTGGGCCTGGTCGAAGGATCGGCTCCCGGTGATCGAAAGCGCAAGGCGCTTGATCCGGGCCGCAAGGCTGTCAAGGTCCGCCTTTGCAAGGGACGCGGCCGCGGTCTGTGGCGAAATGCCCGCCGCCTGAAGCAGAGGATGCACGGCCTTTGCGGGGAGGATCCCCACGAGCATCTGTGCGGCCGTGCCCGCGAGGCTTCGCAGCCGGAGGTGTTCCAGAAGCTCTTCTTCGGAATGATCCGGCAGAAGATCGATCTTTGCCGACACGCGTCCGCCCTGTTCCAGGCACTGCACGGCGTAGCGGCTCAGTTGAAAGACGGCGATGCCGGAGATGCCGTAGTCCGTCCACTGCAGCTCCCCGGATTCCCGCCGGATCACGGCAGCCTGCGCGCCCCTGTCCGTGCAGTGCAAAGAGATGGCTGCGCGCATGCGAAGGCCGGAGAGCTGCCGCGAAAAAGCCTGTTCCCGTACTGTTAAGGGAACCAGGGCCGGCATCGGCGGCACGATGCGGTGCCCGCACATCCGGGCGATGTCGTAGCCGCTCCCGTCGGACCCGGTGGAGGGCACGGCCATGGACCCGGCGGCCAGGACGACGGCGTCCGCGCGGTAGGTCCAGCCGTCGGTCTTTACCAGAAATTCCGCCCCCTCTTTGGAGACGGACCGCACCTTTTCCCGGTATTTCATTTTTACCTTCCGCCGCGAAAGCTCCAGAAGGAGTACGTCCAGCACCGACGACGCCTGCCCCGTGACGGGGTAGACATAGCCGTCCCGGTCGCAGGTCAGAAGGCCGATGGAGCGGAAAAAGCGTATGGCGTCCTGCGGCGTGAAGCGCTCCAGCACCCGCTTTGCAAAGAGCGGATCCGCGCCCCGGTAGCAGTCGTCCCCCTGCTTTAAGTTGGAGAGGTTGCAGCGCCCGCTCCCCGTGAGCAGCAATTTTTTTCCGGGCTTTTCATTGCCCTCCAAAACGGTGACCGACGCCCCGCGGCCCGCCGCCGCGATGGCGGCCGCCATGCCGGAGGCCCCGGCCCCGATCACGATCACTTTTCTCATAAATCCTCCCGGTTTACGATCCCCCTGCCGCACAGATACTGCAGGGCCTTCAGGATGCCCAGCTTCGCGTGCTCCCAGGTGAGCCCGCCCTGGAAATAGGCCGCGTAGGGCGGCTTTAAGGGCCCGTCCGCGCTCAGTTCGATGGAGGAACCCTGGATAAAGGCTCCCGCCGCCATGATGACGTCGCTGTCGTAGCCCGGCATGGCCCAGGGCTCCGGGCGCACGTAGCTGTCCACCGGGGCGGCCGCCTGGATGCCCTCGCAGAAAGCGGTCAGCCCCTCCGGCGTGCCGAATTCCACCGCCTGGATGATGTCGTGGCGCTCCTCTTTTCCGTCCGGCACCACGCGAAAGCCCAGCCGCTCAAAGAGGTTCGCCGCAAAGATGGCCCCCTTCAGCGCTCCCGCCACCACGGACGGCGCGAGGAACAGCCCCTGGAAGAAACTGCGGTTGACGCCCAAAGATGCGCCCACCTCCCGGCCGAGGCCCGGCGTGGTGAGGCGGCAGGCCGCGTTCTCAATGCACTCTTTTGTGCCCGCAATGTAACCGCCTATGGGGGCAAGGCCGCCGCCCGGGTTTTTGATGAGGGAGCCCACCGTCATGTCGGCCCCGAAGTCGCTGGGCTCCGCGCACTCCACAAATTCCCCGTAACAGTTGTCCACCAGCACCAGAATGTCCGGGCGGATGTCCTTCACAAACCGGATGGCCTTCGCGATGGCGTCCACCGAGAGGGTGGGCCTGGTCTGGTAGCCCTTGGAGCGCTGGATCTCCACCATGCGCGTCGCCGGCGTGACGGCCTGCCGGATCTTTTCAAAGTCAAAGCTCCCGTCCTCCAAAAGGTCCACCTGGCGGTAGGTGACGCCGTACTCGGCGAGGGAGCCCCTGGACGGCCGGATGCCGATCACTTCCTCCAGGGTGTCATAGGGTTTCCCGGATATGGACAGAAGCTCGTCCCCGGGCCGCAGATTGCCGAACAGCGCCACCGCCAGGGCGTGGGTCCCGCAGGTGATCTGCGCCCGCACCAGGGCCGCTTCCGTGTGAAAGACGTGCGCGTACACCTCCTCCAGAACATCCCGGCCGCAGTCGTTGTAGCCGTAGCCCGTGCCGGACTGGAAGCACTCGGCGCTCACGCGGCATTCCTGCATGGCGCGGATCACTTTCAGCTGGTTGTACTCGCAGGTTTCCTGTATGCGGGCGAAGCGCTCCTTCAGCTCCTCCTCCGCTCTTTTTCCAAACGCGTACACCTCCCGGGAAATGCCGAGGGAGGCGTACATCTCATCGATCGCAAATTCGGACATGCCTGATTCCTTTCCGCCGGCGGGCCTTTGCCGCCGACCCTGTTCGCTGTATTATGGTTCGCCGTTTTGCTTTGGGAGCACGCCGCGCGCGCGCAGGATCTCTAACATATGCTTTAAGATCGCCGCGTCGTCCGGGAACTCCTCCCGCTGGATCCAGCAGACGTCCCTCTCCCGCCGGAACCACGTGAGCTGGCGCTTGGCGA
Source organism: uncultured Marvinbryantia sp. (assembly GCA_947630735.1). Classification (GTDB taxonomy): domain Bacteria; phylum Bacillota; class Clostridia; order Lachnospirales; family Lachnospiraceae; genus Marvinbryantia. The sequence goes on along the minus strand of CANRIR010000002.1, from coordinate 47,790 downwards.
AATGGCGCGTGTCGCGCTTTAAGCGGCAGACGGCCTCCTCCAGCGTGCAGTTCCCGTCCAGATGATCCAGAAGCTCCTTGTAGCCAAGGCCCTGCATGGAGACCATGCCGCGGGTGCAGCCCCTGTCCCGCAGGGCGCGCACCTCGTCGAGCAGCCCTTCCTGCAGCATCTCGTCCACGCGGCGTTCGATCCGGCTGTACAGTTCGGCGCGGTCCCGGTTCAGCACAAAATAGGCCGCCCGGTAGGGGGACAGCCTCTGCCGCTCCCGCTCGTTGTGCGCGGAGATCGGCTCCCCCGCCTCGCGGAAGTACTCCAGCGCGCGGATGACGCGCTTTACGTTGTTGGCCGGGATCTGCTCCGCGGATCTTTCATCCACCGCGGCCAGCATCCGGTGCAGGACATCCGGCCCGCTCTCGCGGGCGATCTGCTCCAGTTTGCGCCGGTAGGACATATCGCCGCTGTTCTCGGTAAAATCAATATCGTAGAGCACCGCCTGGATGTAAAAGCCGGTGCCTCCCACCAGGATGGGGATCTTCCCGCGCTCCCAGATCTCTTCCATGCATGCCTTCGCCATCTGCTGGAAGCGCGCCACATGAAATTCCTCGTCCGGCTCCAGCACGTCGATGAGATGATGGGGCACGCCCTGCATTTCTTCCGGCCGGATCTTGGCGGAGCCGATGTCCATGCCGCGGTACACCTGCATGGAGTCCGCCGAGATGATCTCCCCGTCCACGGCTTTGGCGAGGGCGATGGAGAGCGCCGTCTTGCCCGCGGCTGTGGGGCCGGTCAGGATGATGAGCGGCTTTTTTTCCCGCTCTTTGGCAAAACCGGTTTTTATCCCTTCTGGATTATGCTTCTCTGATCCATTGTTCATACGATCCTCTTGAATTTTTTCTCCAGCTCATATTTGGACATGGAGATGATGGTGGGCCTGCCGTGGGGACAGTTGTAGGGGTTGTCCAGGGTCATCAGCTCGCCGATGAGCGCGTGCATCTCCTGGACGGACATCCTGGTGTTGCCCTTCACGGCCGCCTTGCAGGACATGGACGCGATCTTCTCGTCGATCAGCTCCGTCTTGAGCACATCCGTCTGCGCGGCCAGGGAGTCCAGCATCTCCAAAAAGAGATCCTCCTCCGCCAGGCCGAACAGGTTGTCCGGCACCGCCCGCAGGGCATATTCCCGGCCGCCGAACTCCTCGATCTCAAACCCGATGGCCGAAAAGCGGTCCCGGAACCTGCGCAGTACATCCTCCTCCGCCATGCTCAACGTGAGCACGATGGGCGGATCCAGGTTCTGCGAGGTAAACTCCCGGGATGCCAGGGATTTCATGGTGCGCTCGTAGAGCACCTTCTCGTGGGCCGCGTGCTGGTCGATGATGAACAGCTTGTCCTGGAACTGCACCAGCCAGTAGGTGTCGAACACCTGCCCGATGATCCGGTGCTCCCGCGCGCTCTCTTTTGCGAGAAGCGGGCTCTCGAACAATTCCATCTGCCGCGGCCTGTCCGGGGTTTCTTTCACCGGTGCGGGCGCGGGTGCGGCGTCATAGGCGGGCCGCTCTTTTAACAAATCATTGGAGGCTCCCTGCATACCGGTCACCTGGCGCAGCGCGGCCGGCTTCCGCCCGGCGAAATCCTGCGCCTTGCGCTCCGGCAGTGTACCCACAGTCCCGCTCTGCGGCAGTGTATCTGCGGTTTTTCCCGCGGCCCCGCCCTGCGGCAATATGTTCGCGGTTTTATGCTTCGCCTGCGCGTCCGCGCCGCTCTGCAGCTGCATCTCCGCAGGTCTGTGCACTGCCTGTGTGCCCGCGGGTCTGCGCTCCGTCTGCGCGTCCGCCCCGCCCTGCGGTGGCATGTCCGCGGATCTGTGCGCCGCCTGCGCGTCCAGGGTTTTGCGCTCTGCCTGCGCGCCCGCGGTCTTCTGCGCCCGGCGCATCTTCTCGAAGGGCTCCGGCAGATCCGGCTTCCACTCCCGCGCCGGTTTTTGCGGCGCTTCTTCCTTCCCGGCGCTCACCTCCGCGATCAGCTCCCGCCCGGATAAAGCGCCCGCCACAATGTCGTACACCGTCTGGTACAGCCTTTCGTTGTCCGCGAACCGCAGTTCCAGCTTGGCAGGGTGCACGTTGATGTCCAGATCCTTCCCGTCCATGGCAAACAACAGCACCGTGAAGGGATATCTGTGCTTCATCAGAAACGCGTGGTAGGCGTCCTCGATGGCCTTGGAGAGGATGCCGCTGCGGATGTAACGGCCGTTGACAAAGTAATTTTCGTAGTTGCGGTTGCCGCGGCTTATCACGGGTTTCCCGATGAAGCCGTACACGCTCACGCCCTCCGCTTTCGCGGACACCTCGATCAGGTTCGCGGCGATGTCCCGCCCGTAGATATTGTAGACGATGTCCTTCAGGTTGTGGTTCCCGGAGGTGTGGAGCTTCGTCTGGCTGTTGGCGATGAATTTAAAGGAGACTTCCGGGTGGGAAAGGGCCAGCCGTTCCACGATGTCGCTCACATAGCCCGCCTCTGTCTGGGCCGTCTTCAGGAATTTTTTCCGCGCGGGCGTGTTGTAGAAGATATTGCGCACCAGGAATGTGGTTCCCGCGGGCGCGCCGATCTCCTCCATGCCTTTCTCTTTTCCGCCCTCGATCAGGTAGCGCACGCCCGTCAGGCTGTCCGCCGTCTTTGTGATCAGCTCCACCTGGCAGACCGCCGCGATGCTGGAGAGCGCCTCTCCCCGGAACCCCAGGGAGGCCACGTCCAGAAGGTCGTCCACCGCGCGGATCTTGCTGGTGGCATGGCGCAGAAAGGCGGTCGGCACCTGCCGCGCCTCAATGCCCATGCCGTTGTCCGTGATGCGGATAAACGAGACGCCGCCGTCCTTGATCTCCACGGTGACGGCGTTCGCGCCCGCGTCGATGGCGTTCTCCACCAGTTCCTTCACGATGGAGGCCGGGCGCTCGATCACTTCCCCGGCCGCGATCTTATCGATCGTCAGCTGATCCAGAACCGCAATTTCATTCATGGTTTTTGTTCCCCCGTTTCCCGCCGATGAGGCCGGATCCTTTGTCCGCCCCGAAACGGCTTACCATCTGTTCTTCAGGCGGCTCTGCAGACGGTTGAGCACGTTTAGGGCCTCAAGGGGCGTTAAGGTGGAGATCTCGATCTCCCGCAGCTCCTTTAACACATCCTCGTCCTTTACCGTGTCAAACAAGGTCATCTGTTCCAGATCCACCTGGTCATATTTCTTCTGCTTTTGCTTTGGCGCACTCTCCGTCTTCGCCTCGTGCACCGTCTCCGTGATGTCCGCCTCCGAGAGCTCCTGCACCAGCTCCTTGGCCCGCTCGATGACGCTGTCCGGCACGCCGGCCAGTTTCGCCACCTGGATGCCGTAGCTCTTGTCCGCGCCGCCTTTTACGATCTTGCGCAGAAAGACGATGTCGTCGCCCCGCTCCTTCACGGCGATGCAGTAGTTGTTCACGGAGGAGAGCTTGCCCTCCAGCTCCGTCAGCTCGTGGTAGTGTGTGGCGAACAGGGTCTTCGCCCCGAGGAGCTTCGGGTTGCTGATGTGCTCCACCACGGCCCAGGCGATGCTCAGGCCGTCGAACGTGCTGGTGCCGCGCCCAATCTCGTCCAGGATCAGCAGGCTGTCCGCCGTGGCGTTCCGCAGAATGTTGGCCACCTCCGTCATCTCCACCATGAAGGTGCTCTGCCCGGAGGCCAGGTCGTCCGAAGCGCCCACGCGCGTAAAGATGCGGTCCACAATGCCGATCTTCGCCTCCGACGCCGGCACGAAGGAGCCGATCTGGGCCATCAGGACGATCAGCGCCGTCTGGCGCATGTAGGTGGATTTCCCGGCCATATTGGGACCTGTGATGATGGAGACGCGGTTCTTGTGGTTGTCCAGCAGGGTGTCGTTGGCGATGAACAGGTCGTTGGTGATCATCTTTTCCACAACGGGGTGCCGCCCGTCCCGGATCTGGATCAGGCCCCGGCCGTTCATCTTCGGCCGCACATAGTTGTTCTGCTCCGCCACCAGGGACAGGGACGCGAACACATCGATGCCCGCCACGGCCTTCGCGGTCTGCTGGATGCGCAGGATCTCCCCCGCGATCCGGTCGCGCACCTGGCAGAACAGCTCGTACTCCAGCGAGATCAGGCGGTCCTCCGCGCCCAGGATGTCGTCCTCCAGCTTTTTCAGCTCCGGGGTTATGTAGCGCTCCGCGTTGGCCAGCGTCTGCTTGCGCATATAATAGTCCGGCACCTGGTCTTTGTAGGAGTTGGTCACTTCCAGATAGTAGCCGAACACGCGGTTGTACTTGACCTTCAGCCCGCGGATGCCGGTCTTCTCCCGCTCCTTCGCCTCCAGCTCGGCCAGCCAGTTTTTGCCCTCGGTCTTGGCCTTGCGCAGGTTGTCCACTTCCTCGTGGAAGCCGTCTTTGATGATGCTGCCGTCCCGGATGGAGATGGGTGGATCCTCCGCAATGGCGCGGCCGATCAGATCGCACAGATCCGAGAGGTCGTCGATGTCCGCCCGGATCGTCTGTAAAAGCTCGCTCTTAAAATCCCCCAGGATGTATTTGATGTGGGGGAGCATGGACAGGGAGCTCTGAAACGCGATAAGATCCCTGGGGTTCGCCGTCTGGTAGCTGATCTTGCTGATGAGGCGCTCCAGGTCGTACACCGGGTTTAGGTACTCGCGGATCTCCTCCCGCGCGATGGCGTTCTGGCCCAGCTCCTCCACGGCGTCCTGCCGCCGCTCGATCTCGTCGATGTCGATGAGGGGCTGCTCCAGAAAGCTGCGCAGCATGCGCGCGCCCATGGCAGTTTTGGTCTTGTCCAGCACCCAGAGCAGGGAGCCTCTCTTCTGCTTCTCCCGCAGGGTCTCCATCAGCTCCAGGTTGCGCCTGGTAAAGCTGTCCAGCACCATGTATCTCCCGCTCACATAGGGCGTGATCTGCGTCAGGTTCGAGATGGAGGTCTTCTGCGTCTCCATGAGGTACTGCAGAAGCGCCCCCGCCGCGATGGCCCCGCAGTCGTAGTCCGCAAGGCCCAGGCCGTCCAGGTTCGCCGTGCGGAAATGCTCCGTCAGGGCGCGGCGGCACAGGTCGTCGTCAAAATACCAGTCCTCCAGCGTATAGACCGTGATGTGGAGCTTTTCCTTCAGCTCGTCCAGCTCCACGCCGCTCATTAGAAGCGCCTGGCTGCAGATGATCTCCGTGGGGGAATATTTGTAGATCTCGTCCGTGAGCTTGCGCACGGAGTCCAGCTCGGTCACCAGATAAGCCCCGGTGGAGATGTCCGCCACGGAGACGCCGAACCGGTCCGACGTGCAGACCACGCACATCAGATAATTGTTCCGCGTCTCATCCAAAGCCATGGTGTTCAGGTTGGTGCCTGGCGTCACGATGCGCACCACATCGCGCTTCACAATGCCCTTGGCGAGCTTCGGGTCCTCCATCTGCTCGCAGATGGCCACCTTATATCCCTTAGAGACCAGCTTGTTCAGATAGCTGTCCACCGCGTGGAAGGGGACGCCGCACATGGGCGCGCGCTCCTCCTGGCCGCAGCTCTTTCCCGTCAGCGTGATCTCCAGCTCCTTCGACGCCACCAGCGCGTCGTCGAAAAACATCTCATAAAAATCGCCCAGACGGTAAAACAAGATACAGTCCGGGTAATTTTTTTTCGTCTCCATGTACTGCTGCATCATCGGTGTTAACTGTTCCACGATAAACCCTCACTTATCTTACGTTTCCCAGATAGTAAAATCCTTTGCACTCCGTCAGCTCCACATCCACGATCTTCCCGATGAGGGAGGCGTCCCCCGGGAAATGCACCAGAAGATTGCTGGCGAGCCTCCCGGTGACGAGCGCACTGTCCTGGGCGTTGATCTCCTCCACCAGCACCGGGAGGACCTGCCCGGTAAACCTGGCGGAAGTCTCCTTCGCGATCCGCTGCACCTCAGCAAGGAGCCGGTCAAAACGGTCCTTGACCACGTCCTGCGGCACCTGGTCCTCCATGGACGCGGCGGGCGTGCCCGTGCGCCTGGAATAGATGAACGTAAACGCACTGTCGAAGCGCGCCTTTCGCACCACGTCCAGCGTCTCCTCGAAATCCTCCTCGGTCTCACCCGGGAAGCCCACGATAATATCGGTGGTCAGGGAGATGTCCGGCACGGCCGCCCGCAGCTTCTCCACAAGGGTCAGATACTGCTCCTTTGTGTAATGCCGGTTCATGATCTTTAAGATGCGGCTGCTCCCGGACTGCAGAGGCAGGTGTATGTGGGGACAGATCTTCTGGGAATTTGCTATCGTCTCGATGAGCTCGTCCGACAGATCCTTCGGGTGGGACGTCATAAAGCGGATGCGCGCAAGCCCCGGGATCTTTTCCACCTCACGCAGAAGCTGCGCGAACGTGACGGGCTCGTCCAGGTTCCTGCCGTAGGAATTGACGTTCTGGCCCAGCAGCATGACCTCCGCCACGCCGTCGTCCACCAGGCGCTCGATCTCCCGCAGGATCTCGCGCGGCTCGCGGCTGCGCTCCCTGCCGCGCACATAGGGCACGATGCAGTAGCTGCAGAAATTGTTGCAGCCGAACATGATGTTCACGCCGGACTTGAAAAAATATTTGCGCTCCACGGGAAGGTTTTCCACAATCCGGTCGGTATCTTTCCAGATATCCACCACCATGTCCCCGCCGCACAGGCAGGCGTACAGAAGCTCCGCGAATTTATAGATATTGTGCGTGCCGAAAATAAGGTCCACAAAGCCGTAGCTCTTTCGGATCTTCTCCACCACCTGGGGCTCCTGCATCATGCAGCCGCACAGGGCGATGCGCATCCGCGGGTTTTTCTGCTTTTTCGTCTTTAAAACGCCCAGCCTCCCGTAAACCTTCAGGTTCGCGTTCTCCCGCACGGTGCAGGTGTTGTAGATCACAAAGTCCGCGTCCTCGCTCTGGGTCAGCTCATAGCCCGTCTGCTCTAGGATGCCGGACAGCTTTTCGCTGTCCCGGGCGTTCATCTGGCAGCCCATGTTAAAGACGCACGCCGCAGGCGCGCGCCCGTTTTCCCGCTTGAAATCCTCCACCAGGCGGCGGCACTTCGCGATGAAGTAATACTGCCGGTCCGGCTCCTTTTCCGGTGCGGGAAGATCAAGGTCGATCCGGTCAAAATCGATGTTTGCGTTCATAATGTTCCTTTCGAGAGCGTGTGGCCGCGCTACGGGCGCACCTGCCCGTTTCCGTAGATGATGTATTTGGACGACGTCAGGGCAAGCAGGCCCATGGGTCCCCTTGCGTGGAGCTTCTGCGTGCTGATGCCGATCTCCGCGCCGAAGCCGAACTCAAACCCGTCCGTAAATCTGGTGGAGGCGTTCACATAGACGGCGGCCGCGTCGATCTCGTTCAAAAAGCGCTGCGCGTGCGCGTAGTCCTGCGTGATGATCGCCTCGGAGTGCCCGGTGTTGTAGCGGTTGATGTGGGCGATGGCCTCGTCCAGGGAGGCGACGGTCTTGATGGAGAGGATGTAGTCCAGGTACTCCGTCCCCCAGTCCTCCTCCGTGGCCTCCTTCACGCCGGGGATGGTGCGCCGCACGGCCTCGTCCCCGCGCAGCTCCACCTGCTTTTGGGAGAGCCTTTCCTGGAGTTTCGGCAGCAGACGCTCGCGGATGTTCTCGTGCACCACCAGGGATTCGCAGGCGTTGCACACCCCGATGCGCTGGGTCTTGGCGTTGAAAATAATATCCACGGCCATCTGGATGTCCGCGCTCTCGTCCACATAGATGTGGCAGTTCCCCGTGCCCGTCTCGATGACCGGGATGGTGCTGCCGTTCACCACGGCGCGGATCAGGCCCGCTCCCCCTCTGGGGATCAGCACGTCCACATACTCGTTCATTTTCATAAACCGCGCGGTGGTCTCCCGGCTGGTGTCCTCGATCAGCTGCACCGCGTCCCCGGTGACGCCGCGGGACGCAAGCGCCTCCCGCAGGATGCCCACAATGGCCCTGTTGGAATTTAAGGCGTCGCTTCCCCCTTTCAGGATGACGGCGTTCCCCGTCTTAAAGCAGAGCCCGAAGGCGTCCGCCGTCACATTGGGGCGGGATTCGTAGATAATGCCGATCACGCCCAGGGGAACCCGCTGCTGCCCGATCAGAAGCCCGTTGGGGCGTCTCTTCATGCCGGTCACCTCGCCGATGGGGTCGTCCAAGGCGGCGATCTGGCGAAGCCCCTCCGCCATGCCGCCGATGCGCTCTTTCGTGAGCCGCAGGCGGTCCACCATGCCCGGCTTCATGCCGTTTGCCTCCGCCGCCCGGATGTCCTGTTCATTGGCGGCAAGAAGCGCCTCCTCCCTGTCCTCAAGCAGCGCGGCGGCAGTAAGCAGCGCCTCGTTTTTGTCTGCCGACGGCAGAACGCGGAGCACCGGCTCCGTCTCCTTCGCCTGTTTTCCAATCTGTATCAGATCTGTCATGCCAGATATACCTCCTTCTCTGTGACCACCATATCCGGCCGGATGTCGTTGCTGTCCGCCGGCACCTCCTCCAGGATCTGGAACGAGAAGGCCAGCGCGATGGTTGGGTGCTGCGTGTGCGCCGCCAGATAGCGGTCGTAGAAGCCCTGCCCGTAGCCGCAGCGGTGCCGCATGGGATCAAACGCCACCCCGGGCATGATGAGGAGCGCGTCCTCGTCCGCGGCCTCCCGGCCTGTCGTCGGCTCCGGGATGTTGTAATAGCCCGGCGCAACGTCGCCGTAGGAGGAAATATAATAATATCTCATCTCCCCCGGGCCCGTGACCCGCGGTGCGGCGGTCTTTTTCCCGAGCTTCCAGGCGGCCTCCAGCAGGGGCCGCACAGAGACCTCCCCCTTACAGTCCATATACACATAAATGGCAGACGCGCTCTGAAATTCCCGCGTCTGCATTACTTTTTCGCATATGATCCGGCTGTCTGGAAGAAGTGTCCCCCCGTTTTCCGCCCGGCGGCGGTAGATCGTTTTTCTGATCTCAGCTTTGTCCATGATCCGTCCTTTTCCCGTATTTCTCGCCCAGGTTCGTGATGGAGCCGTCCGGCTCGCGGATATCGATATTGTCCAGCTGTCCGCGCAGGTTCCTGCGCAGGGCGGCGATGTATTCCTGGCGAAGATGCGCCTGCTCCATGCGCTCCTCGTCCGTCAGCCCCTCCGCCTTCGCCCTTCTGGCCAGCTCATTGATGCGCGCGATCTGCGCTTCCGTTATGCCCATGTCTATTTTTCCTCTCTGTGGTTGATGGAGCGCAGATAGTCGACCAGCGAAAAGCTGTGGTCCTTTCTGCCCGTGAAGACCGTCCCATAGCTCTGCCCCTGCATGATCTTATGGATCACGTGGAAATCCTCCCCGTTCGCGATGACCATGTCGGCCCCGGAGGTGGTGGCGATCTTCGCCGCGGAGAGCTTCGCGCTCATGCCCCCGGTCCCCACGTCGCTGCTGCTGGTGGATTTGCCCATGTGCAGCAGATTCTCGTCCAGCTCCTCCACCACGTCGATGAACTTCGCGTTTGGGTTCAGGTGCGGGTCGTCGGTAAACAGGCCGTCGATGTCGGACAGCAGGATCAGAAGATCCGCCTCGATCAGGGAGGCCACCAGGGCCGACAGCGTGTCGTTGTCGCCGAACTGGATCTCGTAGGTGGCCACGGTGTCGTTCTCGTTCACGATGGGCACCGCGCCCAGCTTCAAAAGCTCCTGAAAGGTGTTGTAGGCGTTGCGGCGGCTCACCGGGTTGGTCATGGTGTTTTTGGTGATCAGGATCTGTGCCGCCATGTGCCCGTACTCGGCAAATAGCTTCTGGTAGATCATCATCAGCTTCGCCTGCCCGATGGCGGCGCAGGCCTGCTTTACCTCGAGCTCCTTGGGCTTTCCGGAGATGCCTATGGCGCTGCTGCCCACGGCGATCGCCCCGGAGGAGACCAGGATCACTTCCTTGCCCATATTGCGGATGTCGCAGATCTCCCGCACCAGGATCTCCAGCTTTGTGAGATTTAAGGCCCCGGTCTCGTGGGTCAGGGAGGAGGAACCGATCTTGATGATGATCCTCTGCTTATCTTTGAAGCGCTCACGGATATTCAAATATTTCAACCTTGCTTTCTATAAAAATTTCATCTTATGCAGGATGCTTACCATCAGCTCGCCCTTCGGCAGGTTCGCGATCTCGCTCTCGCGGATGCCGCGCAGCTTAATGAGCAGGAACAGGTAAACCAGGACGCCGGCCACGATGGCAAACAGCGTCGCCACGGCGTTGGACGCCGAGTCAATGAACGGGATGCGCAGAAGGCTGTAAAAGATCAGATGCACGAGGTAGGCGATCACCCCCATCACCGCGGCGCTGATCAGCGGGATCAGAAACGTCTTGCCCAGCTCCTGGCGGTAATTCAGATGGCGCTTGATCGACACCCCGTTAAAAATGCAGATCAAAAAGGCAAACAGCGTGTTTGCGTACACGACCCCGTAGATGTTCAGGCGGAACTGCTTCAGCAGGATGACCAGCACGATCACGTGGATCACCAGCGACAGGAACGAATTGACCACCGGCTCCCGCATATGTCCCATCCCCTGCAGCACTGCCGTGGAGAGGGTGGAGATGGCGAACAGGACGATCATCAGGGCCCCGGCCTGCATGATGCCGGCCGGCAGCATGCGCCAGTCGTCATAGACCAGCGCCATGATGGGCTTTGCCAGGGCGGCCATGCCCACCGCGCAGGGGATCGTGAGGATCATGGTGTACCGCATGGTGGAGCGCACCTTCAGGCGCGCCTCCTTGAAATCCCGGTCCACCATGGCGGCCGTCAGCGTGGGCACCACGGAGGGTGCCAGGCTGGATGCCAGCGCAAGGGGCACGTTCATCAGCACGCGGAATTTCCCCAGATAGATGCCGTAGATGGCGTTGTACTGTTCGCTCGTATAGCCCTGTCTGGCCAGGATATTGTTGAAGATGCCCTGATCCAGGGAAGGACTGATGTTGTAGATCAGAGTGCTCAGGACCACGGGCAGGATCGTGAGCAAAATGGTGGTATAGATCATTTTGTCCGAGTCGAGCTCTTTTTTCTCGTCTGTCCTTATGCGCTTCGCATATGCCCTGCGGAAACGGCCGTAGACGAACAGCAGCATGATGAGCGCCACCAGCACGCCGAAGACCGTCCCGGCGGTCGCGCCCGCAGCCCCCAGCGCTGCCGCGTGGGAGCGGTCCCCGTCCTGTGCCGCCCGGTTCATCATCACCACGGCCAGCACGATGGAGACCACCGCGTGCACGATCTGCTCCACCACCTGGGAGGTCGCCGTGGGCACCATGGTCCCGTGGCCCTGGAAGAACCCGCGCAGCACGCCCGTCACGGCAAAGATAAAGATGGCAAGGGAGAGCACGCGCAGGCCGTAGGCCGCGTTTCCGATCTTCATGATATTTCCGGTGATCACATCCGCCAGCGCAAAGCAGAGGATGGACATCACGGCTCCGCACAGGACGGCAAATTTCATGGCGCAGCGCAGGATGCGCTGGGAATTTTTCCACTCGCCCAGATGCACCTTCTCCGAGACCATTTTGGACACGGCAAGGGGCAGGCTGAACGTGGAGATCATGAGCAGGATCATATAGATCTCGTTCGCGGTCCCGTAATACGCATACCCCTCGTCCCCCAGGATGCGGCTTAAGGGAATGCGGTATACCATGCCGATCACCTTCGCGATGATGGCCGCGACAGCCAGGATCGTCCCCTGTACCAAAAAGTTGGAGCTGCTGTTTTTTTCTTTCACTTGCTTATTTCCTCCCAGACCGGCGCTACTCGATCAGCAGGTCGGCTTTTTTCGTGTCCTGTACGATACAGATCCAGGTCTTGCCCTGATTGATGGCGATCTCGCTGCCGCTGGCGTCGTAGTATCTCGCGGGGCCCCAGTCCGAATCCTTCACCCAGGTAGCCGTGCAGTAGGTGCCGTTGGTAAACACGAGCGCCTCCCCGCCGGAGTTGGTGTTGACGTTCAGATAGCCGTTGTCATCGTAGGGCTGGATCTGGCAGTACTGGATGATCACATTGGTGTAGCCGAGCTGCTCTCCGTTCAGCTCATCGATCTGTGGGCCGTCGTACTGGAAACGCTTGTAAAGGCCGGAAGCCTCGTCGTACTCAAAATGCGGGTTGTTGGTGTACAGGCTCGGCCGGATGTAGTCCGCCGTTCCGTCCGTGTAGGAAACGCGCTCGCCGTCCTGCGCGAACAGGAAATGGCCTGTGTAGGTGTCGTCAAATTCCCGGCTGTACCCGTTGCGGTCGATCGCCGTCTGCAGGCGGTCGTAGCTGGTGTAGGCGTTGTGCGGGGCGGGACGGTCGTCCGTGCGGTAGAAGATATCCTCCCCGGTATACCCGTAGACTTCTCCCATCCCGTCCTGGTACTGCAGTCCGCTGATATTATCCACCATGGAGGAGTTCAGAAGATCATAGGCGTAGCCGGTCTGGCCGTAGTGGGTGTAAAACGCGTCGAACTCCACGGCGAAATCCACGTAATAATCCCGGCAGCTCCTCACGGGGCCGATCTTCGTAAGGTCCGCATAATCCTCAAATATGCCCAGAAGACGCGTGATCCCGCCCTCCACCGGGGCCTCATACACCACGTCCGCCCGGGAAATGCCCGACTGGGGCATGGCGTTGATGATGTTGTTGATCATCACGGCCATGGGGCGCGTGTGCGCGATCGACTCGTCCGTGAGCTTCCCGGTGAGGAAGCTGTGCACCTGTCCGTTTTCGTCTGGCTGTTCCAGCTGCGCGTTCCCGCGGGTGATATCGGTGCGGGGGTACTGGTACCAGCTGTCCTCCGCCCCGGCGGCCGCCGCAAACAGGCTGCTGAAAGCCAGCCCTGCGCTCAGACAGATTCCTGCGATTTTCTTTTTCATGTTGTTCTCCTCCTTGTCTTTTCGTTTATCAGTTTCTTGTGATATGCAGTTTCTGAAGAACTGCTTCCTGTTTTTCTTCCATGATGTGCGCGTCGCCGTCCGTCATATGGTCATAGCCCACCAGGTGCAGCATGCTGTGGGCGATGAGGAACGCGTATTCCCGCAGAACGGAATGGCCGTACTCCTCTGCCTGGGAGAAGACGCGGTCCGCGCACAGCACGATATCTCCCAGCATCAGCTCGCCGCTGTCCGGATGAAAACAGTCCGCCTGCTCCCGCTCCAGGAAGCCGAACTTGGCCGGCCCCGGGTACTCTGTCATGGGGAAGGACAAAACGTCCGTCGCCGCGTCGATCCCGCGCTGTTCGCGGTTGATCCTGCGGATCTCCTCCTCTGATGTGACGAGCACGGAAACCTCCGCCTCGTATGGGCAGTTTACCTCGTCCAGCGCCGCCTCCACAACCCTGTTCGCGATGTCCTCGCAGTCGAACGGGAACTGTGCGCCGCACTCATTTTCCAGATAGACGGTCATGTCAGGTCCGCTCCTTTTTGCGCCCCGGCCTGTCCGCGCCGCTTCTGGGGCGCGCGGGCGGGCGCTGTTTTTTTTCATAGTCCTCGTAGGCCTGTACGATCTTCTGCACCAGCGGATGGCGCACCACGTCGAGGCTCGTGAGCGTGCAGAACGCGATCTCGTCCAGGCCGCGCAGCACTTTCACCGCGATGTCCAGCCCCGACTGGGAACCGGACGGCAGATCCTTCTGCGTCATGTCGCCGGTGATGATCACTTTGGATCCGAAGCCGATGCGCGTGAGGAACATTTTCATCTGCGCGGGGGTGGTGTTCTGCGCCTCGTCCAGGATGATGTAGGCGTTGTCCAGCGTTCTGCCGCGCATATAGGCCAGAGGGGCCACCTCGATCAGGCCCTTCTCCATATTTTTTTGAAAGCTGTCCGGCCCCATGATCTGGTAGAGCGCGTCGTACAGGGGCCGCAGATACGGATCCACCTTGCTCTGCAGGTCGCCGGGCAGGAATCCCAGCTTTTCGCCGGCTTCAATGGCAGGGCGCGTCAGGATGATCCTGCCCACCTCGTCGTTCTTAAACGCCTGTATGGCCATGGCCATGGCCAGGTACGTCTTGCCGGTGCCCGCGGGGCCGATGCCGAAGGTGATCATCTTTTCCCGGATGGCGTCCACATATTTTTTCTGCCCCAGCGTTTTCGGCTTGATCACTTTTCCGCTGATGGTGTGGCAGATGCTGTCCTGGTCGATCTCCACGATCGCGTTTTCTTTATCCTCAAAGGACAGCGCCAGCGCATAGTCCACATTCTGCGCCGTGATGGTATTTCCGCCCAGGGCCAGTTCCGTCAGGGAGCGCAGGATATCCGCCGCCTTTTTGGAGGCGTGCTCGCTCCCCAGGACTTTGACGCTGCCGTCTCTTGCGATCACCGTCACATGCAGTGTTTTCTCAATTTTTTTCACATGCTCATCAAACTGGCCGAACACGTTGCTCTCCAGATGTGCCGGAACCGCAACCGTTGTCTCCACAATGCTCATTCATCTGTTCCTTTCCCGGAAAGGGTCGATTTTTGCGTGCGCACCCGCCGGCCCGTCTTTTGGATCACCGTCACCGTCCCGGCCGCCTGGCAGGAATCCGCACTTACCTCTATTTTAACATTATTTTCAAATATTTGAACCCCTTTTTCCTCATTTTCGGATAGAAATTTCTGCAAATGGGACTTTGCGAGGGCGAGAGCCTCCGATCTCGAGTAGGTCTTTGCCGTCGTGACATATTCCCTGGCCTGTAAAACGGCCGCCGAGAGGGGCAGGTAGAAGTCGCCGAACAGGCAGAGCTGATGCTCCTCCCCCACGATATCCGCCTCGTCGAAGCCGTCCATGCCGAGATCGATCCCGAAACATCTGCCGAAAAGGTTTACATAAAATCCATACCGCCGGTTCCCGGTATACTCCATCACCCTGTGGGCCAGCGGAAATACATCGCGGTAGGGAAGCTCTGTCTGTATGTAGACGTCCGCGTCTGAGACCGCATAGCGGTATGACGTCACGCTGCCGTTGTCGTCCGTGATCTCCATCGCCCCTGTTACCAGCAGATCCCCGGGCGAGACGACATCCCCCTCCCCCACCACGGGGAGTCCCTCCCGGGTGATCATCCGCACGATGGTCCCGCCGGCGTCGGCCACCAGATCCATGCCCGCGCCGTCCGCTGCGGATCTGTCCTCGTCGCCCGCGCTCTCATCTTCGGCGCCGCCCTGATCAGGCTGATCTGTGTTCTCCTGCACGCGGATGGAAAGGCAGGTCCCCTGAAGGCGCACGGACACCCAGGTAAGGTCCAAAAAGGCGCTGCGCAGATCCGCGGCCAGCTGTCTGCAGTCGACAGAGTTTTTCCAGGTCCCGTAGCCGATCTTTTCCTTACGCAGATATTCCATCATGCTCTGCCGGCTGATGCTCAGATTTCCGTCGATGGAGATGTTCCAGACAAAACAGGACAGGAAAAAAATGAGAGATCCGCACAGGAGTAGTCCGGCGGCAAACATTTTCCTCTTTCTGTGGCGTCTCAGGAAAAAGGGAAGGCCGTATCTGCCGGCGACACGGACGCGGGTGCGGCATTTGCGGGCCAGAGGGCCCAGCGAAAAAAAATCTTTCAGGTACAAGTCCGCCTCATATCCGTGGGCGGCCGGGCGCAGGTCCCACAAAAGGATCCCATGATTTGCGCACAGATTCAGGAACCGTTCGTAGGAACCGCCGCAGATGCGGACGCGGACATACCCCTTTCTCAGGAGGGAAAGCTTTCCTGCCAGGGAGATCTCCCCTTTCAAAAGTAGTGTACGTGTTCGATCCGGCCGCAGAGCGTCAGTTCCTCTTTCGCATACGACTCGACCACAAGATGCTGTCCGCAGACCTCCAGACGGCAGCTCCTGCACTGGAGCAGCAGCCGCTCGCGGGTATATTCCAGAATGCCCAGATAATTTTCCACCCGCAGCCGTTCCTGCCCGGTCAATTCCACCAGGACCGCCCTTTCAGACAGATCCGCGGGGATCTCCATGGCGGAGGCCATCTTTTGATAGACAGGCTTTCTCATCGAACCTCTCACTATCTTTGCCGTTTATTACATAGTATATGACCCCGGCGGCGGATTATGCCCGTTTTCCCACGCGTAAAAGAGCAGGCCGAACCATGTCACGGTGTGGCTGTCGCTGTAAAACTCGATTCCGCAGTTCTCTGCGATCTCGGTCACTAATATGCCGTAGCTCTCCACGCAGGGGATGGCCCTGTCGGGATGGCGGCAGGGGTTTGGGTAGGCGCAGGTCTCGCAGATCTGGCAGGATTCCGTGGAGAGGAGCAGGCACCGGTACCCGCGCCCCTCAAACTCGCCTTTCAAGGCGCGGGCCACCTCCTCGTGCCCCGCGCGGGTGGCGAGGGTCTCCGTCATCACCTGGGCGTCCGCCACCTCCGCAACGGTGGTAAACACCAGCACATGCTCATAGTCCAGGCAGCGCTCCCGGCAGGCCTTTACTTCGCCCACGGCCGGCGGGCAGGACCAGGATCTTGCGTAGCGCTCGCAGTCTGTGCGGCAGATGTGCCGCACTTTCTCGGAGAAGGGGATCTCCTGCGGGCGCAGCACCGCGTACTGGCAGACGGGATACTGCGAGAGGATCGCCGGGATGTCCGCCGTGATATCCTGTTTTTCCGACGTCTGCATGCTGCATCTCCTCCTTCATTGACATGTTGTTTCAGACTGTTCTAAAATGCGGTCCGCTGCTTCCCGTTTTCTTTCCAAAGATGTTATTTGTGGTAGGGTTCGTGGTTCAGGATGCGGAACCCGCGGTAGATCTGCTCCAGCAGGATGACGCGCATCAGCTGGTGCGGAAAGGTCATATCCGAAAAAGAGAGCAGAAAGTCCGCCCGCGCAAGCACGTCCGCGTGCAGACCCAGGGAGCCGCCGATCACGAAGATCAGATGGCTGTCCCCGCTAAGGCCGCGGGCTTTGAGAAACTCCGCGAACTGCTCGGAGGAATATTTCTTTCCCTCTATGGCGAGGGCGATCACATACGCGTCCTCCCGGACGGCCTTCAGGATCCGGGCCCCCTCGCGGGCCTTGATCTTTTCCTCCTCGGCCGCGCTCGCGCCCTCCGGCGTCTTTTCATCCGCCACTTCTATGATATCCAGCTTTCCATAGCGGGAGAGCCGCTTGGCGTACTCCGCGACGGCGTCCGAAAAAAAGCGCTCTTTTAGTTTCCCCACGCAAACCACTGTGATCCTCATACGATCCCTTTTCCAAACGACAAGAATACCCGCTATGTCTTGCGAGAAGCGGGTATCTTGTCGTAGATTCCTGTTTTATTTGCTGCTCAAAAATTCGTGGATCCCCTTCGCGGCCGTCTTTCCAGCACCCATGGCAAGGATCACGGTAGCCGCTCCGGTAACGGCGTCGCCGCCGGCAAACACGCCGTCCTTGGAGGTCTTGCCGGTCTCCTCGTCCGCGATGATGCATTTGCGCTTGTTCACGTCCAGACCGATGGTCGTGGAGGAGATGAGCGGGTTCGGGGATGTGCCCAGGGACATGATGACCGTGTCCACGTCTAAGGTGAACTCGGAACCCGGAACTTCAACCGGCCTTCTTCTGCCGGAAGCGTCCGGCTCGCCCAGCTCCATGCGGATGCAGGTCATGCCCTTCACCGCGTCGTTCTCGTCCACCAGGATCTCCTTCGGGTTGGTCAGAAGGTCGAAGATGATGCCTTCCTCCTTGGCGTGGTGCACTTCCTCCGCACGCGCGGGGAGCTCCGCCTCGCTTCTTCTGTATACGATATGTACTTCCGCACCCAGGCGCAGCGCTGTTCTCGCAGCGTCCATGGCCACGTTTCCGCCGCCCACCACGGCCACCTTCCTGCCGGTGGAGATGGGGGTGTCGTAGTCCTCGCGGAAGGCCTTCATCAGATTGTTTCTGGTCAGATATTCATTTGCGGAGAAGACGCCCTTCGCCGTCTCGCCCGGGATGCCCATGAACATGGGAAGACCAGCGCCGGAACCGATGAATACGGCCTCGAAGCCCTCCTCGTCCATCAGCTCGTCGATGGTGATGGAGCGGCCGATGATCACGTTGGTCTCGATCTTCACGCCCAGGGACTTCACGTTCTCCACTTCCTTCGCCACAACGTCCAGCTTCGGGAGACGGAATTCCGGGATGCCGTACACCAGCACGCCGCCCGGCTCATGCAGGGCCTCGAAGATGGTCACATCGTAGCCCAGCTTCGCCAGATCGCCCGCGCAGGTAAGGCCCGCGGGGCCGCTGCCGATGATGGCGACCTTTTTGCCGTTCTTTTCCGCCGGGGCCGCAGGCTTGATGCCCTGCTCGCGCGCCCAGTCGGCCACAAAGCGCTCCAGCTTGCCGATGGACACCGCTTCGCCCTTGATGCCGCGGATGCACTTGCCCTCGCACTGGCTCTCCTGCGGACATACGCGGCCGCAGATGGCGGGAAGCGCGGAGGACTCGGAGATCACCTCGTAGGCCTTCTTGAAATCTCCCTCTTTTACCTCGTGCACAAAAGCGGGGATATTGATGTTGACCGGACATCCGGTAACGCACTTCGCGTTCTTACAGTTGAGGCAGCGGGAAGCTTCCTCCATCGCCTCGTCTTTATTATAGCCAAGGCAAACCTCGTTGAAGTTTGTGGCTCTCACCTTCGGCTCCTGCTCTCTGACAGGGACCTTCTTTAATACGTCTGCCATTATTTGTCACCTCCGCAATTTCCACATCCGCCGTGATGTGTGTTTCCCTCATGCAGTTTTAAGAGCGCGCGGCCCTCCTCTGTCTTGTACATCGCCTGGCGCTTCATAGCCGCGTCGAAATCGATGGCGTGGCCGTCGAACTCCGGCCCGTCCACGCAGGCAAATTTCACTTCGCCGCCCACGATGATGCGGCAGGCTCCGCACATGCCGGTGCCGTCCACCATGATGGGGTTCATGCTGACGATGGTGGGGATGTTGTATTTTTTCGTGGTCAGGCAGCAGAATTTCATCATGATCATGGGGCCGATCGATACGCAGTGGTCGTACACTTTGCCCTCGCTGCCCACCAGGTCGTCGATCACTTTGGTGACCATGCCGCTTCTGCCGTAGGAGCCGTCGTCCGTGGTTATGTACAGATTTGTGCTGACCGCTTTGAATTTGTCCTCCAGGATCACGAGCTCCTTGGTCTTCGCGCCGATGATGACATCCGCGTCAACGCCGTGCTCATGCAGCCATTTTACCTGCGGATATACGGGAGCGGTCCCGACGCCGCCCGCCACAAAGAGGATCTTCTTTTTCCTGGTCTCTTCCAGGTTCTCCTCCACGCAGAGCTCGGAGGGACGTCCCAGGGGGCCTACGAAATCCCGGAAGGAATCCCCCGTCTTCAGATAGGTAAACTTCTCCGTGGATGCCCCGATGGGCTGGAATACGATGGTGATCGTGCCGGCCTCCCGGTCGTAATCGCAGATGGTAAGCGGAATGCGCTCTCCCACTTCATCCATCTTGACAATGACGAACTGGCCAGGCAGGCAGTGCTTTGCCACGCGCGGCGCTTCCACGACCATCTCGTAGATATTGCCGGCGAGCTTTCCTGCTTTCAAAATCTTGTACATAATTCTCTCCTCCTCATATATTTCGGTCTCGTCCAAACCGCCGTACACTCAAAGAAACGCACCGCCCAGGCGATACGTTTCCTGATACTCATTATTAACTATAACGCAAAGCAAAAAAAACTGCAAGAAGTTTTCTTTAGAACTGCATCAGAACTTTGCATAAGATCAAAGCGTTTCCTCGATAAAGCGTTCGAACTCCTCCATGGTCATCAGGATCTTGCGCGGCTTGGTCCCTTCCTCGGGGCCCACCACGCCGGCCTCCGCCAGCTGGTCCATAATGCGCGCAGCCCGGTTGAAGCCGATCTTGAACACTCTCTGCAGCATGCCGATGGACGCCTTATCCTTCTCGATGATGAACCTGCCGGCCTCGGCGAAATTACTGTCCAGGTCGCTGGAGGAACCCCCCGCGCCCGGGGCGGACGAGGCGGCCTGCTGCACCTGGCTGATGCGCGCCTCCATCTCCTGGCGGTACCCGGCGGCATCGTTTTTCTGCGTCAGGAAATCCGTGACGTTCCCCACCTCCTGGTCGGACACGAACGCGCCCTGCACGCGGGCCGGCTTCTGGTAGCCCTGGGGATAAAACAGCATGTCGCCCTTCCCCAGCAGTTTCTCCGCGCCGTTCATGTCGATGATGGTCCTGGAATCCACGCCGCTGGTCACGGAAAACGCGATGCGCGACGGCATGTTGGCCTTGATCAGGCCGGTGATGACGTTCACGGACGGCCTCTGGGTGGCGATGATCAGATGGATGCCCGCCGCCCTGGCGAGCTGCGCCAGACGGCAGATGGCGTCCTCCACCTCGCCGGGAGCCACCATCATCAGGTCTGCCAGCTCGTCCACAATAATGACGATCTGCGGCAGCTTCTTCGGCTTGTTCTCATCCTCCACGTCCGCGAGGGCGGCGATCCGCTCATTGTAGCCCTTCAGGTCGCGCACGCCGCACGACGCAAATTTCTGGTAGCGGTCCGTCATCTCCGCGACGGCCCAGTTTAAGGCGCCGGAGGCCTTCTTCGGATCCGTGACCACCGGGATGAACAGGTGGGGGATGCCGTTGTACACGCTCAGCTCCACCACCTTCGGGTCGATCATGATGAGTTTGACGTCCTCCGGGTCCGCCTTGTAGAGGATGCTCATGATCAGGGTGTTGATGCAGACGGATTTTCCGGAGCCCGTGGCCCCGGCGATGAGCAGGTGGGGCATCTTGGCGATGTCCGCCACCACCACCTTGCCGGCGATATCCTTGCCCACGGCAAAACTTAAGTTCGACTTCGCGCTCCGGAACTCCTCCGACTCCAAGAGCTCTCTTAAGAGCACCGCGTTATTCTCTTTGTTCGGCACCTCGATGCCCACGGCCGCCTTGCCGGGGATGGGCGCCTCGATGCGGATGTCCGCCGCCGCGAGGTTCAGCTTGATGTCGTCCGAGAGGTTGACGATGCGGCTCACTTTCACGCCCTGCTCGGGCTGCAGCTCATACCGCGTGACGGACGGCCCGCAGCTCACATTGGTGATGGTCACGTTCACACCGAAATTGTGCAGGGTCTGCTGCAGCTTTGCGGCTGTGTCCCGCACCTCGCTGTTGTTGTTCCCGGCCGCCCTTCCCGGCTTCGTCAGAAGGCTGAGGGGCGGGAAGACATAGGCAGGTTTTTCCTCTTTCTGTGCCTGGGCGATCTCGGCGGCCACGCTGTCCACCGCCTCGGCCTGCTCCTCACGGGAGGATTTCGGGTTGCGGATCTGTCTGGCCGTCTGACCGTTTTCGTCCGGCGCTTTTGCCGCATCTTCCTCTGGCTCCCTTCCGGATGAGGGCTCTGCCGGTTTTTCCGGAACCGTTTCCGGCATCACCGACGGGAAGTCCTCTGCCAGATCGTGCACCGCAGGATCCGGCAGATCCGGCGTCTTTTTGCCGGCATCGTCCGCTTCCAGCTCAGATACGGTAAACGGCAGGGCAGCCCCGGCATCCTGCGTCACGCCGTTGCGCTCGATCGTAAAATGAAGATCCGCCTGCTCCGGCTCTTCCTGCTCTTTTTGCCCTTTTTGTTCCACGCTCTTTTCCTGGATCTTCGCCCGGCCCTTCGGCAGGACTTCATGAATCTCCTGCGGGGCGGGCAGAGATGGATCAATGAGAGTGTCTGTTATGACTCCGCTCACCTTCCGCTCCCTGCGCGGGATGCGCACCTCCGGCTGTTCCGCGCCGCTTCGCATGCGCTCGATCTCTCCCTGGAGCTTCTGCTCCTTTCGAAGCTGGTTCTTCTCCCGCTTCAGATCATGCAGCCGGCGCTTCGCGCTGGAATCCGTCTTTGCGTGCTCGTAGGCCCTGCCGCTCTTTTTCCGGATATCGTCAAACAGGGAGCGCTCCGTGAGTACGATGGCGCAGATCAGGATCAGCACGAACAGGCAGATCCATGCGCCGATCTGTCCGAAGATCGGACAGAAGATGCGGCACAGAAGCCCTCCGAGAAAGCCGCCTCCCGTGCGCATTTCACTGCCGGCCATATAGTAGTCCGAGAAGATGCGCCCGGCGTCAAACTGGTTTGTGAGAAGCTCACAGAACGCGCAGATCGTGACAAAAAGCAAAAAGGCCGCCCCGGTCTTGATCCAGGCCGTCATGCTCCCCCCGTTTGCCACCAGAAACGCGGTCAGGATAAACAGAAGAAACGGGAGCACATACCCCATCACGCCGAACACACCAAAAAAGAACCGCCCGACTGCATTGCCGATCGGTCCGCCGATTCCCATAACATTGCTGAAAAACAGGATCACACAGAACGCGAGCATCAGCCAGAGGATGATCTCCGCCCAGATCGGCGTCCCGGTCTTCTTCTGGATATCCGGGACCTCAACGACCTGTCTTGCAGCCGCGTTTTTTTGCTTTTTCTGCGCTGCGGCTGCCCGCTGCCTGTTTTGCGCGCCCGCACCCTTCTTTGCGGATCCCGCCGCCTTTGCGGATCTTGTTCCGGCCATTTTTCCGGATCCTGACCGGGCATTCTTTTCGGATCCCGGGCGGGCGTTTTTCTTATTTTTTGTCTCCATCTGCTGCTCCCCTTAAAACTCCTTATACTACCGCTGAACGAAATAGCCCGTGATGGCTATGATCCCCAGGATCAGACAGTACACGGCAAAGCCCTTGAACTGTTTCCTGCGCACCACCACCAGCATTTTTTTGATACTGAAATATCCCACAACACCGGCCGCCGCCGCTCCCAAAAGGTAGATGAACACCTGCGGCAGAGCGACAGGGCTCGCCGCCGCCTCGCCGATCTCCAGAACCGCCGCTCCGAGGATCGCCGGGATGGACATGATAAAGGAATAGCGCACGGCAAAGCGCTTGTCAAAGCCGCTCATCAGACAGGCGGCGATGGTCGTCCCGGAGCGCGACAGCCCGGGCAGCGTGGAGAGTCCCTGCGCCACACCGATCATAAACACATTCGTGTAGCTCACGTCTTTGGGGATCCTCCTGCCGGTCTCCGTCACGTCCGCCACCAGAAGCAGTCCGGCGGTCAGGATCAGACAGACGCCGGGCGCGATCAGGGTCTGGGCCGCGATCTCCACCAGGTCGCGCGCCGCATATCCGATGATGGCCGTGGGAATGGTGGATATCAGCACCTGCACCACAAATTTGCGGTAATTGTTATGTACGATCCTGCGATAGCGCCGGGCATCCTGCTCCCGGCGGTTGTGGGCGAAAATTTTCAAATTGTAGATCATGTCCCGCACCATGCAGGCACTCTCCAGCAGCATGCGCGAAAGGTCTTTGCGGAACACGCATAAGATAGCCGCCAGCGTGCCGACATGGAGCAGCACATCGAACAGAAGGCCGCCGTCCGCGCGGATCCCGAGAAGATTCTGCAGGATCGCGAGATGGCCGGAACTGCTGACCGGCAAAAATTCAGTGATTCCCTGGATCACGCCCAGGAACAGTGACTGTAAAACTGACATTTTCTTCTCCCCTTGTAAAACCAAACCCAACCCAATATTTTCCTGCGCAGCATTTTCCTGCGCGCACCGCCCCTCGTCAGTCGATCAGGCTGTGTATCTTTTTCATGGCGTCCCGGATGCCGCCCACCTGATTGATGATCCCCTCGTCCACCGCCTGCTTTCCCACCAGGATCGTCCCCAGATCCTTGGTGAGCATGCCGGTGTCCAGCATCAGTTCCTCCAGCCTCCTGCGCTCTGCCCTGCAGTGCGAGGCGATAAATCCCAGGATGCGGTCCTGCATCTGGCGGAAATAATCGTATGTCTGCGGCGCGCCGATCACCGTCCCGTTCATGCGCACCGGGTGGATCACCATGGTTCCCGTCCTCACGATAAAGGAATAATCCGCCGACACGGCGATGGGGATGCCGATGGAATGGCTCCCGCCGAGCACTAAAGAGACCGTCGGCTTGCTTAAAGAAGCGATCATCTCCGCGATGGCAAGCCCGGCCTCCACATCCCCGCCCACGGTGTTGAGCAGGATCAGGACGCCCTCGATCTCCCTGCTGTCCTCGATCGCCGCCAGCTGCGGCAGGATGTGCTCATATTTTGTCGTCTTGGAGTTGGCCGGAAGGCATTCGTGGCCCTCCACCTCCCCGATGATCGTGATCAGATGGATCCGGTGGCTTAAGGAAACCTGCCCGGATTCCCGTATCTTTTCCGCGCGGCTCCCGTCCGGCGTCTCCTGAGACGGATTTTCTGCTTCCCGTTCTTCTGTCTGCTGTTCTTCCATGTTGGACATACGCTCTCTCCTCGTCAGATAATAAAGTTAGTATGTCCAGCTTCCGCACAGCTATACGCCGTCACGCGCCTGTCGTCTGATAAAAATATTTTTCCTGCAGATCCTCCACCATTTTGAGATACAGATCCCGGCAGGCTTCCTGCTCGCCCTGCTCGATCATGGCGATGCAGGGGCGTATGTACTGCTCCCACAGGCCGGTATAGATCTCTTCCCGATCCGGCATCCGGTTGATGCGCTTCACGATGGTGGGCGCCACGTCATAGTACCATTTCACGTCCTTCTCCCCGTCCGGCTGCTGCCGCAGATAGGTGTCGCGGTACCCGCGCAGAAGCGTCAGCTCGTAGCAGTCGTCGGGCTTTCCCATCATTTCGCACGCGGCCGTGGTGATGTAGCACCATTTTTTGTGGAAACCGGATTCAATCTCCTCATATTCCGCCGCGGACAGATTGGTCTTGGGAAACTGCTCCTTCCACTTTTGGATGATCGCATCCGAGAGCGGTTTGGAGCTTGCGCCCTTATATTTCAGAATGCTCGGAAGGATATACACCACGATGCACAGATTCAAGTCCAATAGCGCCGCTTCTTTTTTCTGCTTTCCCCTGGCCGCGTCCACCTTGTCCGCGCCGGCCTTTACGACGGCGTCCGCCATGTTGGAGATATACTGCTCCTTGTCCAGCGACCGGTCATAGCCCTCCTCCAGGGCCTCGTACACTGCGAGCTTGTCCTCATAATAGCGCGCGAAAAACCCGGGGTAATCCTTCCGGTTGAAGGAGGCCATGGGTTTTTCCAGATCCGGGAAGATCTGCTCCATCCCGTGCAGCGCTGTCAGATATGTATTCTCCGACATATCCTTTATTCCTCCAGGTTCGTATATACATTCTGGACGTCGTCGTCCTCGTCCAGAAGATCCAGGGTGCGCTGCAGGTTCCGAAGAGCGGTCTCGTCGGTCAGCGCCACATAATTCTGCGGGATCATGGTAACCTCCGCGGATGCGAAGACAAGCCCCTCTTTTTCCAGCGCTTCGCGCACCGCGCTGAAATCGTCCGGCCCGGTGATGATCTCATAGCTGTCGTCCTCCTCGGAGAAATCCTCCGCGCCGGCGTCCAGCGCCAGCATCATCAGGTCGTCAGACTCCATCCAGCACTCTTCCTTGTCGATGATGATCTGCCCCTTCTGGTCAAAGCTGTAGGACACGCAGCCCTGGGTGCCGATGCTCCCGCTCCCCTTTGTGAACGCGCTGCGCACGTTGGCCGCGGTGCGGTTTTTGTTGTCCGTCAGGGCTTCGACGATGATGGCGATGCCGCCCGGTCCGTAGCCCTCGTAGGTGACATACTCGTAATTGACCGAGTTCGCGTCGCCGGCGGCCTTTTTGATGCCGCGGTCGATGGTGTCGTTCGGCATGTTGTTCGCCTTCGCCTTCGCTATGACATCGCGCAGCTTGCTGTTGTTGGCCGGGTCTGCCCCGCCCTCCTTCACCGCCACCGCGATCTCGCGCCCGATGATGGTAAAGATCTTGCCCTTCGCCGCGTCGTTTTTCTCTTTTTTGTGTTTGATGTTGGCAAATTTGGAATGTCCTGACATACGTTTCTCTCTCCTTATCTGATCTCTTCTGCTTTTTCTTCCTCCGACTCCTGCGGGAGCCGGTGTGCCTTTACTTTTTCGATGATCTTGTTGGCGACGCTTAAGATCTGGAAGCTGTAACCGTCCGTGAGGATCTCGGAGCGCTCGTCGTCCGACGGGATCTTGTCCAGCTTGGAGATGAGGTAGCCGTTCAGGGTTTCAAATTCCACATCCTCCAGTTTGATCCCCAGCATCTCCGCCACCTCGTCCAGCGGCGCGAGGCCGGATATGATGTAATCGCCGTCGCCCAGCTTCTCAATCATCGTCTCATCGTTGTCGTACTCGTCCTGGATGTTGCCCACGATCTCCTCGAGGATGTCCTCCATCGCCACGAGGCCGGCCGTCTGCCCGTACTCGTCGGACACGATGACCATCTGCAGCTTCCTGGACTGCATGCTCTTAAACAATGCGCTCAGATTCCGGGTCTCCGGGATAAAGACGGCGGGCCGCAGAAGATCCGGCACATCCTTGATCATCCAGTCTTCGTACCGGTGATCCTGTTTGACGTGAAAGCGCATGGCATCCTTTAAAAAGAGGATGCCGATGATATTGTCCAGATTTTCCAGATATACCGGATAGCGCGAATGCGTGTCGTCCAGCATAAAGTTGAGGGCGTCGTGCAGGTTTGTGGTGCCGTCTATGGCGTTGATGTTCCTGCGGTGCGTCATCACGTCCTGCGCCTCTTTGTCGGTAAAGTCAAAGATGTTCTGGATCATCTCCACCTCGTTCTCGTGGATGACGCCCTGCTCGTGGCCCTCGTTGACCATGGATATGATCTCTTCTTCAATGTACTCCTCAGACGCGGATGTATTTCTGCCCAGCAATTTCTGCAGGCGTCCGGCCAAAGATTTTAACACAACGGTTCTTCCTTTCCTAGAAAACACATGTTTTTCTTTTGCTTAATATAACATTTCTCGCAGTTCTCGTCAAGCCAGGTATGTATCCAGCTCCAGACTGATCATCAGTGCCCGGTCCACCCTGCGCAGTATGCTGCTGTCCAGATGGCACACTTTATCCTTCAGCCTTTTTTTGTCGATGGTGCGCAGCTGTTCCAGCAAAATGACGGAGTCCCTGACAATATCGTAGCTGCTCGCCTCGATGCCGATGTGGGTGGGCAGCTTCGCCTTGTTCATCTTTGACGTGATGGCCGCCACGATGACCGTCGGGCTGTGCTTGTTCCCCACGTCGTTCTGTATCACGAGCACCGGCCGGATCCCTCCCTGTTCGGAACCGATGACCGGCCGCAGATCCGCATAAAAAATATCACCTCGTCTGATAATCACACATTTCACACTCCAATAGATTTAGTCTGAATACTGACTGGAGTATTTCCAGATTTTTATCAGATATGCGTCTCTACTACTATACGCCCAAAAAATCTTTCGGTTCCGCCGCGGCGCCGTTTCGCAGGAATACGCGGGGCACCCGCCCGCTGATATCGCAGACGAACTCGTAGGGGAAGCGCCCGCAAAGGCCGCTCAATTCCTCCACTGAGATAAAGGCACTGCCGTCCCTTCCGAGGAGCGTCACCTCGTCGCGGACGCAGGCCCGCGGGATGTCCGTCACATCCACCATAAACTGGTCCATGCACACGCGCCCCAGGATGGGCGCGCTCTTTTCGCGGATCAGCACCCTGCCCTTCCCGGACAGCAGGCGGGGATAGCCGTCCGCGTAGCCCACGGGGATCGTGGCGATGCGCGTGGGCCTCTGGGTCACATAAGTCGAGCCGTAGCTCACGCCCACGCCGGCCTCCACCTCCTTGATGTGGGAGATGTGGCTTTTCAGCTCCATCACGGGCTTTAGGGGGACGCTTTGCTTTCGCACCTCATCGGAGGGATAAATGCCGTATATGCTGATGCCCGCGCGCACCAGGTCCAGGTTCGCGTAGGGCATGTCGATGATGCCGGCGCTGTTGGAGCAGTGGCGAAGCGGGATGGACACGCCCGCGTCCTGTAAGCGGTCCGCGAACCGCAGGTAGCGCTCCAGCTGCCCGTCCGCGGAGGTTTTGTCCGCCTCGTCCGCCCGGGCGAAGTGGGTGAACATCCCCTCGATCTCAAGATTCGGAAGGGCCGCGATGCGCGCGATCTCCTGCAGGCTCTCCTCTGTCGGGAAAAATCCGATGCGGCTCATGCCGGTGTCAAGCGCGATGTGGATGCGCACGTTTTTCTGCTGCCGCTGTGCCTCCTGCGAGAGCTGCCGTGCGGTCTCAAGCCTGAACACGGCCGGGCGGATGTCCGCGCGCACCAGATCCTCATAGTACTCCGGGAACACATAGCCCAAAATGAGGATGGGCTTTTGAACAGCGGCCGCGCGAAGCGCCAGCGCCTCCTCCGCCGTGGCCACCGCGAACCCCCAGATATAGTCGTACTCCTGCGCCAGGCGGGCGATGGGCACGGCCCCGTGGCCGTACCCGTCCGCCTTTACCACCGCGATCATCTTAGTGCCGCGCTTCAGATTTTTCTTCATGGATGCAAGATTATAGGCCACCGCATCCAGGTCGATCCTCGCGCAGACTCTGCTGTATGCCTTCATATTCAAAGATCCCTCCGATACAGAATGTGTTCGACAATGTCGCCGGCCATCATGGAATAAGCGCCCCGCTCGCGCCGGGCCGCGTCCCCGGCAAGGCCGTGGATGTGCACGCCGAGGTTTGCGGCGCCGAGCAGATTCATCTTCTGGGCGAGCAGGCCGCCGATGATGCCGGAGAGCACGTCCCCGCTTCCTCCCGTGGCCATGCCGTGGTTCCCGGCGCTTGAAAAATAGCAGTCGCGCCCGTCGCTCACCACCGTCCTGGCGTCTTTTAGCACCGTTATCACGCCGTGCTCCTTTGCAAACGCGCGGGCCACATCCGCCGCGGACTCCTTGACCTCCCTGCCGGAAAGCCCGGTAAGGCGGCTCATCTCCCCGATGTGGGGCGTGACGATAAACGGCTTTTGCGGAATTTCCCAGAGATTCGGGTGCGCGGCCAGGATGTTCAGGGCATCCGCGTCCAGAATGCGGGGCAGACGGTCCTCGCGCAGCACCGCGTCCACGATCTTTTGTGCGGTTTCGCCGGTCCCAAGCCCGGGGCCCGCCACCAGCGCGTCCTTGTCCCGCAGGGCGTCCGCAAACGCCTTCCCGCTCCAGCTCTCCCGCTCGTAGGTAATCAGCACCGCCTCCGGGAGAAGCTGCTGCAGGATCACGCGGTTGCACTCCTCCGTGCAGATATACACCAGCCCGGCCCCGGTGCGGTAGGCGGCCTTCGCGGCGAGGTACGCCGCCCCGCACATATTTTTGCTTCCCGCCGCCACCAGCACTTTCCCGTATGTGCCCTTAAAGGAATCGTCGGCGCGCTTCGGCAGCGCGGCGGCGAGGTTGTCCGGACAGTACACCGTCTCCATACCGTTCCCTCCATTTGAATGCATGAAACAGGGCCGCCGCAGATCGCCTGCAGAGGCCCCGCTGCCCTACTTTTTCTCTTTTTCCTGCTGGTGCCTGGTAATGTTGTATGACAGCTGCATCAGGCTCTCCGACAGATGCACGTTCTCCACGATCACATCCTTCGGAAGATTCAGATCCGTGTGCGCGAAATTCCAGATAGCCTTCACGCCGCCCTCCACCAGTTTCAGGGCCACTTCCTCCGCGGCGTTCTTCGGCAGCGTGAGCGTGGCGATCTGGATGTCGTGTTCCTTCAAAAAATCCATCAGCTCATCCAGCATGCGGATCTCGATGCCCCGCACCTTCTTCCCGATCAGCTGGGGATTGACGTCGAACATGCCGATGACGCGGAACCCCCGCTTCTCAAAGCGCACGTAATTGGCGAGGGCCTGCCCCAGGTTTCCAGCCCCCACAATGATCACGTTGTAGGTTTTGTCCAGACCCAGAATTTTTCCGATCTCCTGGTACAGATATTTCACGTTGTACCCGTATCCCTGTTGTCCAAATCCGCCGAAATTATTGAGATCCTGGCGTATCTGGGAAGCCGTCACCTGCATGCGGTCGCTCAATTCATTGGATGAGATGCGCTCCACCCCGTTGTCCAGCAGTTCGCCGAGATAGCGGTAATATCTGGGGAGGCGCTTGATGACCGCCCGCGAAATTGCTTTTTCCTCCACAAAATCACCTCACAGCCTTGCCGTCACAAAAATGTCGTAGATCGCCCGGATGGCCCTCTCGAAATCCTTGGAATCCACGCCGATGATAATGTTCAGCTCGCTGGAGCCCTGGTCGATCATGCGGATATTGATGTCCGCGTGCGCGAGGGCGGAAAAGATTCTGCCCGCCGTTCCCCTGGTGGAACGCATGCCGCGCCCCACGACGGCCACCAGCGCCAGATCGGACTCCATCTCCAGATAGTCGGGCTTTACCATGCGGTGGATGCCCGCCAGCACCTTCTGCTCCTTCTCCTCAAACTCGGACTGCTGCACGAACACGCTCATGGTGTCGATGCCGGAGGGGATGTGCTCGAAGGAGATGCCGTTCTCCTCAAAGACGCTCAGGACTTTGCGCCCGAAACCCACCTCGGAGTTCATGCGGTCCTTCTCGATGTTGACCGCCGCAAACCCCTTCTTGCCGGCGATGCCGGTAATGGTATATTTCGGCTTTTTGCAGGTGCTCTCCACAATCATGGTGCCCGGCGCGGAGGGGTCGTTGGTGTTGCGGATATTGATGGGGATGCCCTCGCTGCGCACCGGGAAAATCGCCTCGTCGTGCAGGACGGACGCCCCCATGTAGGCCAGCTCGCGCAGCTCCCGGTAGGTAATCGTCTCGATGGACTCCGGGTTTTCCACAATGTGCGGGTCCGTCACCAGAAAACCGGACACGTCCGTCCAGTTCTCATAGAGGTCCGCCTTTACCGCGCGGGCCACGATGGAGCCCGTGATGTCGGAGCCGCCCCTGGAGAAGGTCTTGATCGCGCCGCCCGGCATGGCCCCGTAGAAGCCCGGGATGACGGCGCACTCCATCTTCGCCAATTTGGCCGAGAGCGTCTTGTTGGTCTTTTCCGAGTCAAAATTGCCGTCGCGGTCGAAGAAGATAACCTCCGCCGCGTCCACAAACGGGAATCCGAGATAGGCGGCCATGACGATGCCGTTTAAGTATTCCCCGCGGGACGCCGCGTAATTTTTCCCCGCGCCCTTCATGAAAAAGTCGTGAATCTGCTCAAATTCTTTGTCCAGGCTTAAATTCAGGTGCAGCCCCTCGATAATCTCATTGTAGCGCTCCTGGATCTTGGTCAGCTTTTTATCGAAATTCTTTCCGCCAATGGCCGTCTCGTAGCAGTCATACAGCATATCCGTCACTTTGACGTCCCCGTCGAAGCGCTTTCCCGGCGCGGACGGAACCACATATCTCCTGGATTTTTCCGCCTTTATAATGCTGGCCGCCTTCTGGAACTGACTTGCGCTCGCCAGCGAGCTTCCTCCGAATTTCACAACCTTTTTCATCCTGAACCCTCCTGCGTATCATTCAACTAAAGATTTATTTTACTTCATTTCTCATAAAAAAGCTAGTAGAAATTGCAAGGATGTGTTAAACTATCCTGGAATAAAACAAAGAAGCGGGAAAAACTATGATCTTAACATGCCATCACATATCCAAAGCGTTTGGAACAGAGGAAATCCTAAAAGATATTTCCTTCCATATAGAAGACAGGGAGAAGGCCGCCATCGTCGGCATCAACGGCGCGGGAAAGTCCACGCTCCTGAAAATCATTATGCGGCAGCTTGCGCCCGACAAGGGGGAAGCCGTCTTTGCGCGCGGCGCTTCCGTGGGCTACCTGTCCCAGCACGACGCCGTGTCCGGCGGCCGCACCATCTATGAGGAGCTTCTCTCCACGCGCCAGAGCGTGCTGGAGCTGGAGCAGCGCATCCGCGCCCTGGAGCGGGACATGAAAGGTCTGGAGGGCGACGCCCTGAACGAAGCCCTGGAGACCTACAACCGCATGTGCACGGAATTTGAGAACCAGAACGGCTACGCCTGCGAAAGCGAGGTCACGGGCATCTTAAAGGGCCTGGGGTTTGGGGAGAGCGAGTTTCAAAAAGCGGTGGACACCCTCTCCGGCGGCCAGAAGACCCGTGTGGCCCTGGGGAAGCTTCTGCTCGCGCGCCCGGACATCATCCTGCTGGACGAGCCCACCAACCATCTGGACATGAATTCCATCGCCTGGCTGGAGACCTATCTGCAGAATTACCCGGGTGCCGTGGTCATTGTGGCCCACGACCGGTATTTCCTGAACAAGGTGGTCACCAAGATCATCGAGATCGACAACGGAAAAGGCACCGTATTCCCGGGCAATTACAGCGACTACGCAAAGAAAAAGCAGCAGCTGCGCGAGACGCAGATCAAGGCCTATCTCAACCAGCAGCAGGAGATCCGCCGCCAGGAGGAGGTCATCGCGAAGCTGCGCTCTTTCAACCGGGAAAAGAGCATCCGCCGCGCGGAAAGCCGCGTGAAAGCGCTGGACAAGGTGGAGCGCCTGGAGCGGCCCGCCGATGTGCCGAGCGAGATGAAGATCCGGCTGGAGCCCCATATCGAGAGCGGCAACGACGTGCTGCGGGTGGAGGGGCTCGCCAAATCTTTCGGCAGCCTCCGGCTGTTCTCGGATCTGAATTTTGAGATCCGCCGCGGGGAAAAGGTGGCCATCATCGGGGACAACGGCACCGGGAAGACCACGCTTCTAAAGATCTTAAACGGCGTGGAGACGGCGGACGCCGGATCCTTTGCCCTGGGGAGCCGGGTACATATCGGCTACTACGACCAGGAGCACCATGTGCTCCACATGGAGAAAACCCTTTTTGAGGAGCTCTCCGACGCCTACCCGAACCTTACCAACACGCAGATCCGCAACGTGCTCGCCTCCTTCTTGTTCACGGGGGACGACGCGTTCAAGCGCGTGTCCGATTTAAGCGGCGGCGAGCGGGGCCGCCTCTCCCTCGCCAGGCTGATGCTCTCCCAGGCCAACTTCCTGATCCTGGACGAGCCCACCAACCATCTGGACATCGTCTCCAAGGAGATTCTGGAGAGCGCCCTGAAAAATTATACGGGCACCGTGCTCTACGTGTCCCACGACCGCTATTTCATCAACGAGACCGCGACGCGCATCCTGGAGCTTACGGGGAACACGCTGGTCAACTACATCGGAAATTACGACTACTATCTGGAAAAGCGGGAAGAGCTGACGGGCATCTATGCCCCGCAGGCCGCGGGAACCCGTCCGGGAGGCCTGTTCGGCGCGTCATCCGCCGCGGGCGAAAGCCGGAACGCGGCGAACGACGGCAGGCTCGACTGGAAGCAGCAGAAAGAAGAACAGGCCAGACTGCGCAAGCGGCAGAATGACCTGAAAAAGACTGAGGAGCAGATCCAGCAGCTGGAGACGCGAAACGCCGAGATAGACGCGCTGCTCATCCAGCCTGAAATTTACTCGGATGTTGAAAAATGTATGGGATTCAATCAGGAAAAAAATACGATCTCACAGGAACTGGAGAGGCTTTACGAAGTATGGGAGGCGCTGATGTCCGAGGAGTGACAGCCGTTATTCTTTGCTTTTCTTTTTCGGGTAAGGCTTTTTCTGGTCTGTGAGGCCGAGCAGATAATCCACGCTCGTGCCGTGGAACTTTGCTATCTGGATTAATGTCTGCGTGGGTATATCTACGTCCCCGCGCTCGTAATTGCTGTATATCCGCTGACTGCAATGCAGAATCTCGCCAAGATTCTTCTGTGTAAGGTCCGCATCTTCACGTAAATCCCTGATCCTCCGGTACATCATCCTCACCTCGTGATGTATCATATCTTAGCGAAATATTTACTATTGCATTTTAGCGATTAATTCGCTAAAATTATTTTCAGAGGTGATGTTTCCATGCAAAAGAAGATCAAAAAATTTTTCTGTGCGGCGGGCTATTTTCTGCTCGTCGGAACTTATATCTATATTCTGTTTGTAAATCTGGCCTATGCGTTCTCCACCGGCATTCAGTCGCGCGCGGACATCTGGAAGGTGCTCGCGCTCTCCTTCATCTACGCCGTGGGTTTCCCGGCCACGGTTTTCCTGCAGCAGAGGCGCATCGCGCGCCTGGAGCGCTGCATCGAGGTTCTGGAAAAAAACATGCCGATGTAAATTGACAGAAAAAAAATCCCCTACTATAATATTCCCTGAACAACAATTTTCAATGATTTCCGGGAAAAGGTGGGGATATTATGAAAGACAAGATTGCGGCGTTCTGCCAAAAATACCGGGAGCTGATCCGCTACCTCATCGTGGGCGTGCTCACCACGGTGGTAAGCCTCTCCGTCTACTACGGCTGCGTGCTGACCTTTCTGGACCCGGACAATGCCATCCAGCTGCAGGCCGCGAATGTGCTGTCCTGGGTGGCGGCCGTAACCTTTGCCTACCTGACGAACCGCAGATATGTGTTTGAGAGCAAAAATACAAACCGCCTCAAAGAGGCGGCTGCATTTTTTGCTTCCCGGCTGGCCACGCTCTTTATGGACATGGCCTGCATGTTTTTGATGGTTACCCTGCTGGGCATGAACGACAAGATCGCAAAGCTGATCGTTCAGGTGCTGGTAACCGTGGCGAACTATGTGCTCAGCAAATTTCTGGTATTTCGAAAATAATGTTCTAAAAACGTCTGCTGCGCTTCTTCCTGCCGGTTCCGCCATCCAATTTCGTGCGGAACGGATCGATGGCTCAGTCGTCCATCTCCAGATGGATCAGATCGCCGGTCTCGGCGTCCACCGTGCACTCGTACTCGCGTCTGCCGTCATAGAACTCAAACTCGTATTCGTAGAATCTCTTGCCGTCCAGCTCAAAGTGGATCTTGGTAAACTCCAGATCGGCGCTTCCGATCTCGTTCTGAACGATCTCTTTTGCTCTGGCAAGGCCGATCAGCACCGTGCCGTCGGCGGTTATGACAGCGCCGTCCGCAGCCGTACCGCTCTTCTGCCCGTCCGCAGTGTTGTCCGCCGCATTACCCGCGGTGTTGTCTGCAGCGCCGTTCGCGGCATCGCCGGATACGTCGTCCGCGCCGGATGCGCTGTTCGCGGCCGTGTCCGCGCCGCTGTCCGCCCTCTGCAGGCTAAGCTCCGCCTGGGCATCGTTCACATTCCGGCCCTCCACCTGCCATTCCAGGATCATGCCGTCCTCGCAGCGGATGGTGTACTCGTATTCGTTGTTGTCGTAGTAGAACTCGATCTCCACCACGTCTTCGCGGTCATCCCGCTCGCGCCGCGTCTGCAGGCGCTCCGCGTCCGCCTCGTCCACGCCCGCGTCCATCAGGGCCACCGAATATCCCGCCTCCGCGATGAGCGGCTCGTCCGCAGGCGCGTCCTGCGCGCAGACCCCGCATCCGATCAGGGAAAACAGGCATCCCAACGCCGCGGCTCTCGCCGCCAGGCTCCTGCTTGTGTATCTTAGCTTTCTTTTCATCAGAAATTCCCCCTTGCAATGTTTGATGTTCTGATTGTACCATACTCAACATCCGTTTTTGTGAGAAATCTGTGAAAAAAACGTGACAATTTTTCAACGCGCGCCCTGCCCGTCCAGCAGCCTTAACGCCTCCGGAAACGGCCCGAGGCTGCGCCTCAAAATGCCGTGCATCTGCGCGATCGCGATGCCGTAGTTCGTGATCGGCACGCCCGCGTCCACCGCCTGGCGCACGCGGTACTGCATCTCGCGGCCGTTCAGCATACAGCCCCCGCAGTGCACGATCAGCGCGTACCTGGAGAGATCCTCCGGGAAATCCATGCCGGAAGAAAATTCGAAGCGGATGTCCACTCCACGCACGCCGCTGCTGCTTTTCTCCGTCCCGCACACGTCGCTGCTGCTTTTCTCCGTCCCGCACACGCCGCCGCTGCTCTCGTTCACTCCGCACACGCCGCCGCTGCTCTCGTCCGCCCCTCGCACGCCGCCGCTGCTTCTGTCTGCGCCGCGCTCAACGTCGTTTTTTTCGTCTGCGCCGTGTGCGCCGGCACTTTCTGTCCTTCTGCGCGCCGACACATACTCCCGGATCCACCGCGGCAGCTTGACCGTCCCGATGTCGTCGCACTGGCGGTGGTGGGTGCAGCCCTCCGCGATCAGCACCGTGTCGCCGTCCTTCAGGCGGTCGAGCATGGCGGCCCCGCGGACCGCCTCATTTAAGTCCCCGCGGTAGCGCACAAACAATATGGAAAACGACGTCAGCGGAATGTCCGGCGGCGTCATTTTCGAAACCGGCCCGAACACCTGCGAATCCGTGATCACAAGGCCGGGTTTCTTTTTTAAGAAGGCGAGGGTCTCCTTCAGCTCGCTCTCGCGCGTGACCAGCGCCGACACGCCCGCATCGAGGAGATCGCGGATGGTCTGCTGCTGCGGCAGGATCAGCCTGCCCTTCGGCGCGGCGGAATCGATAGGCACCACCAGCACCGCCACATCCCCCGGCGCGAGCAGATCCGCCGCGATGTGCTTTGGGTTCTCCTCCTGCTTCGCGATCCGCGCGATCAGCTCCTTCAGCTCACGGATGTTCTCGCCGGTCTTCGCGCTGACATACAGGGCGTTGCCGCCGTCCGCATCTCTCTTTTGTTCGCGGAGCAGATCCGCCTTATTGTAAGCCAGCGCATAGGGAATATGCTTTTCCTCAAAGAGCGCGGTCAGCTCCCGGTCCGCCCGGCACATCCCCTTTTGCGCGTCGAGCACCAGCACCGCCGCGTCCGTGTAGTTGAGCACCCGCCGCGCGCGCTTTGCGCGCAGCTCGCCCAGCTCGCCCTCGTCGTCGATGCCCGGCGTGTCGATGACGACCACCGGCCCGAGGGGCAGGAGCTCCATGGCCTTTTTGACCGGATCCGTGGTGGTCCCCTTGACCTCTGAGACCAGCGCCGTCTCCTGCCCCGTCACCGCGTTCACCAGGCTGGATTTTCCGGCGTTCCGCACGCCGAAAAACCCGATGTGCACCCGCTGCGCCGACGCCGTGTCATTTAAGCTCATGCCTGCTCTCCCGTCTCCAGCTTCTCCCGCACGGCCTTGATAAAGCCCTCGCTGTTCAGCACGGTCACATTGGGAAGGGTTGTGATGAGCGCCAGGTCTTTCGTCATCTTCCCCTCCTCGATCGTCGAGATGGTGGCGGCCTCCAGCCTGTCCGCAAACGCGGCAAGGTCCGCAAGACCATCCAGCTCCCCGCGCTTTCTCAAAGCTCCGCTCCAGGCAAAGATGGTGGCGACGGAATTTGTGGAAGTCTCCTCCCCGTTCAGGTGTTTGTAATAGTGGCGCTGCACGGTCCCGTGGGCCGCCTCGTACTCATAGCAGCCGTCCGGCGACACCAGCACGGAGGTCATCATGGCGAGGGAGCCGAACGCGGAGGAAATCATGTCGCTCATCACGTCGCCGTCGTAGTTCTTGCACGCCCAGATGTAGCCGCCCTCGGATTTCATCACGCGGGCCACCGCATCGTCGATGAGTGTGTAGAAGTAGGTAATGCCGGCCTCGCGGAATTTGTCCGCGTACTCCGCGTCGTAGATCTCCTGCATAATATCCTTAAAGGTGTGGTCGTATTTTTTGGAGATGGTATCCTTGGTGGCGAACCACAGATCCTGTTTCGTGTCGAGCGCGTAGGAAAAGCAGCTTCTGGCGAAGCTCTCGATGGAGCTGTTCAGGTTGTGCATGCCCTGCAGAACGCCGGGGCCCTGAAACTCCTGGATGGTTTCGCGCATTTCTGCCCCGTCCCTTCCGGTAAACACAAGCTCCGCTTTCCCCGGGCCGGGCACCTTCATCTCCACCGATTTGTAGACGTCGCCGTATGCGTGACGGGCGATTGTGATGGGTTTTTTCCAGGTGCGCACGTTCGGCTCGATGCCCTTCACAATGATGGGGGCTCGGAACACCGTGCCGTCCAGGATGGCGCGGATAGTGCCGTTGGGGCTCTTCCACATCTCTTTCAGGTTGTACTCTTTTACGCGCGCCGCGTTCGGCGTGATGGTGGCGCACTTCACGGCCACCCCGTATTTCTTCGTGGCCTGGGCGCTCTCCACCGTAATCTGATCGTTCGTCTCGTTCCGTTTGGCGAGGCCGAGGTCATAATACTCCGTCTTTAAATCCACAAACGGAAGGATCAGCTCCTCCTTGATCATCTTCCAGAGAATACGGGTCATCTCGTCCCCGTCCATCTCCACCAGCGGCGTTTTCATTGCAATTTTTTCCATAATTTTCTCCTCATTTTTCTATCGTTCTTATTCCGGTCAAACCATTTTGGGAACCGGACATGCGGCAGATCCCGGCACCGGATCTCAGCGGATGTCAAACACGCTGCGCACTTTCAGTCCGGTTGCCTCGCCCTTTACGATCTTTACCCGGCGCTCCCCTGCGTCTATATCAAAATAATTGTCCTCCAGGATCAGCGTGTCGTCGCTGTTGTGGATCTCCACGCTTCTTGCGTAGGCCGCCGCCGCCACCACGATCTCGTCGCCCTCCACGCGGACGGAAAGCTGCGGATCTTCGTAGTGGAAGTACTTCGGCACGGTAAAGATGACACTCCCCGATGAGAGCACCTTCCCGTCCTGCTCCAGCTGGTAGCTCACATAGTTCCCGTACAGATCGGCGTCCGGGTAATCCACCTTGTCCAGCCACACGGCAGAGAGAGAGGGCACCGCAAGCTCGCAGCTGTGTTCGTCCAGCGCGCGCGCCTTCGCGTCGCGCAAAGACCAGCGCACCAGCACCTTCTGCTCCTTCATAGTCTCGTTGGAGACGTTCAGATGGATGCCTTTCTTTACCTCATAGGGCTGCGCGTTCGGGTTCGCGTCCTGCGTCAGCACGCCCTCCTCCGCACAGGAGAGAAGGATCGGCGCAAACATGCGCTTTTCGTAATAGTGCAGGGCTTTCCAGCGGCCGAAATAGTCGATGGAGGCCCAGCTTGCCACCGGCCAGCAGTCGTTGAGCTGCCACACCACCGTGCCCATGCAGCGCCCGCGGTTGCGGCGGAAATGTTCCACGCCGTAGCGGATGGCCTCCGCCTGCAGAAGCTGGGAGGCGTACAGCAGCGTGTCGAAATCCGTCGGGTACAGGAAGGTCTGTCCCATATAGCTCATGATCTTGGCGTTCGCCGAGGCGTTGCGCTGGTGCTTTTCCATCACATAGGAAAACGCGTTGCGGTCCTCCGGCTCTGTGAAAGTCTCGCAGGTGGCCAGGGACGGGAACGACTGGAAGCCGAACTCCGACAGATAGCGGAAAAAGAATTTCCGGTATTCCGTGATGGGCTTATTCCCGTGCCACACATCCCAGTAGTGCACATCCCCGCGGTTCTCCGCGTAGGGCTCGTCGAAGGAGCCTCCCGACGACGGGCTGGAGGGCCAGAAAAAGGTGTTGGGGTCGTACGCTTTCAGGATCTTCGGCTGAATGTATTCGTGCAGCATCAGATACTGCGCCTTCTGGCGGATGTGGGTTACCCACTCGCCCGTGAGCACAAACTGCTCGTTTTCGTTGTTCCCGCACCACAGGCCCAGGCTGGCGTGATGGCGGATGCGCTTGATGTTGTCGATAAATTCCTGCGTTACATTCTCCTCAAACTCCGGCGACAGATCGTAGACCGCGCAGGCGAACATGAAGTCCTGCCACACCAGCAGGCCCAGCTCGTCGCAGATGTCGTAGAAATAGTCCTCCGGGTAGATGCCGCCGCCCCAGACGCGCACCACATTGTGGTTCGCCAGCTTCGCCTGCATCAGAAGCTCATAAGTGCGCTCCCTATTGCAGCGCGCAAGAATGCTGTCCTCCGGGATGTAATCCGCGCCCATGGCGAAGATCTTTACCCCGTTCACGGTCTGGGCAAACTCCTCGCCCCACTGGTCTTTCTGCCTGCTCACCGTGCAGGTGCGAAGTCCGATGCGGCGCTCCCAGACGTCCAGGACCGCGCCGTCTTGCATGAGCGTGACCTCCACCGTGTAGAGGGGCTGCTCCCCATAGCCGTTGGGCCACCACAAAAGCGGTTTGTAAACGGGAATTTCCTGCGGGGAATGTTCATACACGGACACCGTGCCGTCCGGTGCCGTCACTTTCACGGCGTAGTCCAGCCCGGCCAGCTTGTGGTTCTGCTCCCCTCCGCAGTACCAGCTGTCCGCCTTTTTCTTTCCGGCGCGCAGCACATCCACCTTGAAGTCCAGATCCACGCAGCCCTCCGTGTGGCTCTGCGCTATGTACACGCTGTCGATGCGCGCGCAGGAGACGCCCAGCAGTTTTACCGCGCGCCAGATGCCGGCGTCCGGAAGCCTCGCGCCCCAGTCCCAGCCGAACATA
Organism: uncultured Marvinbryantia sp.; assembly: GCA_947630735.1. GTDB lineage: Bacteria > Bacillota > Clostridia > Lachnospirales > Lachnospiraceae > Marvinbryantia. Next base: position 7,713 of record CANRIR010000002.1, on the reverse strand, counting down.
TAGTGGGCTTTGCGAAGATGCGGGAACCCGCGCATGGCGTCGCTGCTCCCCTCGATGGGATTCTCCTCGTAGGCCTTCTGAATAAACCTGGTGGGCGAATACAGCACCACCTTCAGCTCATTTCCGGCAGGTTTCAGGAGATCCTTTACCGAATATTCCCAGGTGCGGTGCATATTTTCACAGTGCCCCAGCATATCGCCGTTCAAAAACACGTCCGCGACGGTGTCCAGTCCCTCGAAGCGCAGGATGACCTCGTCCGAGGACAGCAGCTCGTCCGTTACGTCGAACGTGGTCTCGTAGGTGTAATCCAGATCCATCAGCGGCAGAGATTTCAATTCGTTGTCCCGGTAATAGGGATCCTCCATCAGGCCGTTCGCCAGCAGGTCCGCATAGACGCTGCCGGGCACCTTCGCGGGGTACGGCCGCCCGTCCTGCGAAGAGTGGAAGGTCCAGTTATCGTGCAAAGTCGTAACAAGCATGCGCACACACTTCCTTTCATTTGTCCCGCCTGGAAATCCAGGCCGTCCGTTTTGCTTCCGCCTTATTGTAGCAGTTTCCCTTCAGATTTACAATCGCTTTTTCTTGCCCGGCGGCAGTTTTTACAAAAAGATTTCCCGTCAAAAAAACCCGGCAGCCGTGAGACTGCCGGGCCATCATCCCGCTTATTTTCGGCAACCCGGGCCGAAATGGACGGTATGAAGGAGGTATCTGTGTACTCTCGTTGCTAAGAGATACATCCATCATACTGCTTGCGGCTGTTCACCCATTCAGCCGCGGTTACGGATCCGCCGGATCCGGTTGGATGTTTGCGCTTGATCCAGGAGCACATCTCATATATCAAGCAGGTTTCCTGACTGACAGGCATCGACGCTCCCCGCCTTCTCGCGCCATGGGCGGCGCAATGGCATTTTCGGGGATCGCCCCCTGATCACAGTGACCGGCTCGTTTGGGATTCCCACCCAATTCCCTCTTCAGGACAAATGATCTCATCCTGCACTTGATACAGCAATATTCAACTACACAAGTACAGTATAGTGTGCGCCGGGCGGTTTGTCAACACAATTTCTATGAAAGACCGCTTCCAGTTTGTGGAAAACTCTTTTTTGCGGAGCACTCTTTTCAAAGGGCTTTTTTATCTTTTCAGTGTATACCACACACACGCGGCCGCCAGCAGCTGCAAAAAGAGGATGGCCGGCACCACAACGGAAAATTTTTTCTTCAGGGTCTTGTGATGAAACAGCCGCATCCCCGCCAGGGCTCCCAAAGATCCGCCCAGAGCGGCTAAGAAAAGCAGGGTTCTCTCGCGGATGCGCCACTTATCCTTTATCGCCCGGCGCTTATCCACCCCGAAAGCGATAAACGCCGCGAGATTGATCGCGGCAAAATACGCCGCCAATATCCACACCAGCACTTCCGGCATCGGTTCACCCCCTTTCTGCCTGCAATAGGGTATATATCCTCATTGTCATGCGCTGATATGCTGCGTTCAGCTCACAATGCGGTAATACGTCCGCGACGTGACGCGGAACACCAGGAAATACACCAGGGTAAAGATCCCCGCCACCGCCAGCGTCACGAGGGCGAACATGCGCACATTGTTCATGTAGAAGCCCTCCATCACTTTCGTCATGATGTGGAAGGCCGCAAGGCAGTGCACAAGGGCCGTGGCGAGCGGCAGGAAAAACAGCGCGCGCATCTGGCTGCGGATGCTCTTTTTGATCTCCCGCCTGTCCATCCCAACCTTCTGCATGATCACATAGCGCTCCCGGTCCTCGTACCCCTCGCTGATCTGCTTATAATAGATGATGAGCACCGTCGCCGCGAGGAACATGCACCCCAGATAGATCCCCAGAAACAGCATGCTGCCGTAGAGGGTGTACACTTCCTCACGGAACTGGTACCGGCAGGACACGGACGGTGTCTTTATGCTGTCCGCATGGGCCAGGACGGCATCCGCAAGCGCCCGGTAAAAGGCGAGCGACGCCTCCTCCCCGCCCTGCACATTGAAGGACAGGTTATACTCCAGCACGCTCGCGGCCATGTCCCGGTAGACGCTCTTCTGAAGCGCGTCGATGCGCTCAAGCTCCGCGTCGTCCGCCACCACCACGTTCAGCCAGTTCGCCGTCATATAGGCATATCCGTTTTCCACGGGGAAATCCGCCAGCTCCTCGGCCACGTCAAAGTGCTCCCCCGCGAAGGAAAAATCCCTGGGCGCTCTTCCCTTTGCCGTGCAGATGGCCGCCTCGCCCTTTTCCAGATGGAGGGAATTTCCGCTCAGGCGCTCATAGTCCTGCGCCGTCAGAAAATTCAGGGCCGCCAGGTTCTTCCACTTTGTGCTGTGCTCATCGATGGGCACAAAATCGTCCCCCTGGCGTTCCATGGTCACGGAGAGGTTCCGGTACCCCCGCAGGTCCAGGAGCACAGCCTTTTCATCGCGCGCCGTGTCCTGCACCAGGGAAAGGAGCGCCTCGTTTTCCGCCGCCGTGCTGTCGTCGTACCGCACCGAGATCTCCTTCGGAAAGCGCACCTCCAAGATCTCCCGGATGCCGGCGTAGAGGCACACTGTGGTGGACAGCACCAGCAGCACGCCCGTGGAGAGGATGCAGATATTCGCAAGGCCCACCGCATTCTGCTTCATGCGGTAGAGCAGGCCGGACACCGCCGCGAAATGGTCGGCGCGGTAATAATACTTCCTGCGCTTTTTCAGCATCTTCAAAATGGCCGTGCAGCCCGCAAGGAACAGGCAGTACGTGCCCGCCATGACCAGAAGCACCGCCGCGAACAGCACGGTTAAGGCCGCCATCAGGTTGGTCACGGAGAGGGCCAGGTAATATCCGGCGGCCAGGCACGCAAACCCCAGCACGGCGATCGCCCATTTTACGCGCGGCTCCCTCTCCCCCGCGCTCTTGCTGTTCAAAAGCTCTATGGCCGTGGCTTTCCGAATGGAAAGCACGTTGCTGCAAAAGAGCAGCGCGAAGAGAATTGCAAACAGCAGCGCCGTCCGGGCGACGGCGGACGGGAAAACGGCATACTGCGTGCTGACCGGGTAGCGGAAGATCCACAGGACGACCAGAAACATCAGGCGGTCCAGAAGAAGCCCAAGCACCAGTCCGCCCGCGGTGCCGAGAAAGCCCAGCAGGGCTGTCTCCCAGAAAAGAATGCGCGCGATATGCCTCTTTTCCAGCCCCAGCACCTGGTAAAGCCCCAGCTCTCTCTTTCTGCGCTTCATCAGAAAGCTGTTGGTGTAAAAGAGAAAAATGCAGGCGAAGATGCCCAGCACGCCGGTCCCGAACCGCAGGATCTCCGACACCGTGACGGAGCTCTCAAAGGCCGGGTTTGCGCTGATGCTGCACATACTGTAAAACATCGATACCGTCATGAGCACGGTAAACAAAAACGGAAGGTAAAACCTGCGGCTGCCGCGGATATTCACGACAGCCATCCTGCGGTACAGTCCCCTAGGCATGGCGCTCACCGCCCATCATCAGAACGGTCAGCGTGTTGGAGATGTTCTCAAACATCTCGTCGCTGCCCATGTTCCCGCGGTACAGCTGGTGGAAAACCTCGCCGTCCTTGATAAAGAGCACCCTCTTTGCGGCGCTTGCCGCTTTCGTGGAGTGCGTTACCATGAGAATGGTCTGCCCGTCCGCATTGATCCGGGAAAAAAGTCCCATCAGGCTGTCCGCCGCCCTGGAGTCCAGCGCGCCCGTGGGCTCGTCGGCTAAAATGATGCTGGGGTTGGTGATCAGGGCGCGCGCCACCGCCGTCCTCTGCTTCTGCCCGCCGGAGATCTCGTAGGGAAATTTTTCCAGTAATCCGGCGATGCCGAGCTTTTCCGCGATGGGATGCAGGCGCGCCTCCATCTGATGGTAATTGCAGCCGGACAGCACCATGGGCAGCAGGATGTTGTCCCGCACGGAAAACGTGTCCAGCAGGTTGAAATCCTGAAAGACAAACCCGAGGTTCTCCCTGCGGAACGTGGCCAGCTCATGGTCGCCGATGGACTGCAGGTTCCTGCCGTTCAGCTTTACCTCCCCGCCCGTTGGCCTGTCCAGGGCCGCCAGGATATTTAAAAGCGTGGTCTTCCCGGAGCCGGATTCCCCCATGATGGCCACGAACTCCCCGGGCTCCACGGAGAAAGTGACGCTTCGAAGGGCCTGTACCTGGCTCCCGGCAAAGCGTGTGGCGTATACTTTTCGCAATTGTGTAACTTCCAGCAATGACATGTTCTTCTCCTCCTTCTATGCTGCGCGGGTTTCTTCCCGGCATGCCCATCATAGAACAGGGAAAAATGCGCTGCCATAGCCCGGTCTTACATTTTCCCGCCATTTCTTACACTTTTGTAAGGAAAAGTATTTTCACTTTCGTCCCCGCCTTCGGCTCGGACTCCACGCGGATCGCGCACCCCAGCCTGTCGCACACCATCCTGCACAGATACAGGCCGAGCCCCGTGGCTTTTTTATCCATCCTGCCGTTGAACCCGGTGTAGCCCTTCTCAAAAATGCGGGGGAGATCCTCCGCCCGGATGCCGATGCCGGTGTCCTCGATCACAAGCTCCTCCCCCTGGGCGCAGATGGAGACGGTTCCGCGGTCCGTATATTTCAGGGCGTTGGAGAGGATCTGCCCCACCACGAACACCATCCATTTTTCGTCCGTCAGCACCTGAAGGTCTGTCTCCCGGAAATCCACCGCGATCTTCCGCCCGATAAACACCCTGGCGTATTTGCGCAGGGCCTGGCGGACAATGTCGTCCAGGCTGTACCTGTTCAGCACGAGATCGTTCGCCGGGCTGCCGAGGCGCAGATACTGCAATGTCATGTCCGTGTACTGCTCGATCTGGAACAGCTCCAGCGCGAGCGCGTCCGCGTGTTCCCCGCCGTCGTTCTGTAGGAGCAGCCGCATGGCCGATATGGGCGTCTTGATCTGGTGCGTCCAGAGGGTAAAATAGTCGGTCAGCTCCCGGTGTTCCCGCTCGGAAGCATCTTTCAGCGCGCTGTTCTGCCGGCAGAGTTCGCGCACAAGCTCCTGGTACGCCTCCTCCAGCGCGTCCGCCGCCTTCGGGAGCTCCTCCTGCAGGCACTCCGGCCGGGACGCCATCATTCGGATCCTCCGGCAGTTTTCGGCGTAACGGCGAAGGTCAAACGCCAGCAGCACCGCCCCGAAGGCGGCCGCAAGCAGCGCCGCATACCCCGTCGCCTCCACGGAAACCGGCTGGCGGGACAGAATGTGCACCAGTCCGAAGCACAGAAAAAACAGCAGGATCACACATACACTTTTCCAGATACGCCTGCCGTACCCGGCCAGCACTTCACTCCACAAGATAGCCCATCCCCTTCTTTGTCGCGATAAAATCATACAGGCCCGCCTGCTCCAGCTTTTTGCGCAGCCTGGTCACGTTTACCGTCAGGGTGTTGTCGTCCACGAAGCTGTCGCTCTCCCAGAGACGGGCCATCAGGGTGTCCCTCGTCACGGTCTTCCCCTTGTTCTCCAGGAGCGTCTGCAGGATGCGGAACTCATTTTTGGTAAGCTCCACCCGCCTGTCCCGGCAGGTCAGAACGCCGTCGTCCAGGTTCAAAACGGCTCCCCGGTGCTCCAGAAGGCTCGTCTGGCCCCCGAAGTCATAGGCGCGCCGGAGAATGGCCCTGATCTTGGCCGAGAGGATGTCCAGGTCGAAGGGCTTTGCGATAAAGTCGTCCGCCCCGTAGTTGACCGCCATCACGACGTTCATATTGTCGGACGCCGAGGAGAGAAAGACCACCGGCACCTTGGAGAGCTTCCGGATCTCGGCGCACCAGTAATAGCCGTTGTAAAAGGGCAGGGAAATGTCCATCAGCACCAGCTGCGGCTGGAATTTCGCGAACTGGGCCGTCACGGCCGCAAAGTCTTCTGTGCTTCTGGCGTCGTAGCCAAACGAATTTAAATACACGCGGATCTGTTCCGCGATCACGCGGTCGTCCTCCACGATCAGGATCTTATAGGTCACGGGCAGGTCTCCTCCTATCTCGCGCCCGCAAAAAGGACCGCGCGCGCCATCTTTTGCCAGCATAGCACATCGCGGTCCTTCTTTCCACAATATTCCAAAGAATTAAGTGAATCTTAAAGATCTGCGCGCATCCGCGCCCCTGCCGCTCCTTACAGCGTGCGCAGGGCGGCCTCCGCCACATGGCCTACCAGAACGGACGTGGTAACGCTTCCCACGCCGCCCGGAACCGGGGTAATAGCCTCCACGACGGGCTCCACCGCGGCAAAGTCCACATCGCCGCACAGCTTGCCCTCCTCGTTCACGTTGATGCCCACGTCAATGATTACCTGGCCGGGCTTCACATACTCTGCGCCCACCACGCCTGCGCGGCCGGCGGCCACGATGATGATGTCCGCCTCTTTCGCCACGGAGGGCATGTCCACGGTTCTCGTGTGGCACACAGTCACTGTGGCATTCTTCTTAATGAGCATCATAGCGGCGGGTTTGCCCACCACCAGGCTCCTGCCGATGACCACCGCTTTTTTGCCCGTGCAGTCGATCCCGTAGTGATCCAGGATCTCCATGCAGGCCTGCGGGGTGCAGGGCGGGAAGCCGATCTTCTTTCCGGTAAACACGCCGGACATGGAGAGATCGGTCATGCAGTCCACGTCTTTTTCCGCAGCCAGCGCGTTCTCGATGACCGACTGATCCAGATGCTTCGGAAGCGGGCGGAACAGGAGCACGCCGTGAATGTGCGCATCCTTGTTCACTTTGTCGATCGTCGCCAGAAGCTCCTCCTGGGAGACGTCCTCCGGGAGAAGGATCTTCTCGCAGGCGACGCCCAGGGTCTCGCAGCGCTTGGTCGCGCCCTTTTCATAGGAGATGTCGCTGGGATTTTCTCCCACGCGGATAATGCAGAGAGTGGGGTTCACTCCCTTTTCCTGGCAGGCCGCCACGTTCGCCTTGATCCTCTCGTTCAGGGCTGCCGTCACTTCCTTGCCCAATAATTGTTTTGCCATGATCTGTCCTCCTGTGATCTATTTCAGTCTGCCGAGCACGCTGTCGAAGATCTTGTCCGCCTTTGCGGTGTACTCCTCCAGCATCCGGTCGCATTTTGCGTTCAGGCTCGACGCCAGTTCTTTGTCCGCCATGGACTTGGTGTTGATATATACGTTCAGGCTCGCTCCCTTTAAGGCCGCCTTACAGAAAGCCACGCCCACGCCTGCGTCGCTGATGGCGAGCGCGGAGCCCTTCGCCGCAAATTCCGCGATGATGTCGATGGCCTCGCAGCATTTTTCCATGATCTCCATGGGCACGGAGCACGCGTCTTTGAGCACAATGGCCATCACGCGCGCCTTCTCGGCCTTCTCCTCCTCGGTCTCCCGCGGCATGCCGTAGGCCTTTGAGAGCGGCTCGAACACTTCCGCGTCGCGCTCGATGAGGCGCAGCAGATCCTTCTGGAGCTGGTCGCATTTCGCCTTCAGCTCGATCATCTCGGCCTCCACGTCGGCATATTTTTTCTTGCCCACCGTGAGGCTCCCCACCATGTTTCCAAGCGCCGTACCCACGGCTCCCACCAGCGCGGACGCTCCGCCGCCGCCGGGCACCGGGGCCTTGGACGCCAGCACTTCTACAAATTCATTACAAGGTACCGTTGAAAATCCCATGTCACTTACCTCCTAGAACAGCCCGGAAATCTTTCCGTTCTCATCCACGTCGATGCGCTCCGCCGCCGGCACCTTCGGAAGTCC
>CANRIR010000001.1 GCA_947630735.1 uncultured Marvinbryantia sp. | reverse complement strand
GTTTTCCATTTTTAAGGACAAAAAGGGAGCCATTGCTCCATAGATGAATTACTCATCTATTTTGCAACAGCCCCTTCGCATTTACAAGTGGCAAACTCGGGTTGTAGCACACGCCCCTCGCGATTACAATGAAAACTCCCGTGCGGTTCTGCCTGAAACAGTCCGAAGATTTTGGCCGGACCGCACAAAAATCTGTATGTTTTTTTGGGATTCTGTGTTATGATGAAACAAATTGCAGGTATCTAAAAAGATACGCGATCGTTAACCGACATTTCAAAAAAATCATGCAAGGAGGTATGAATCATGACATTTTCCATCGACCAGAACGCGCTCGTATTTTACCGCCAGGGCGAGATGTGCCGCATCGAGCCGTGGGGAAAAGATGCATTCCGCGTGCGTTCCACCATGCAGGGAAAATTTACCGGGAACGACTGGGCCCTGACGGAGCCGGTGCCCCAGGCGGACGTGCAGATCCGCATCGACCAGGAAGACCACTGGGTGGGCGACGGCACCGTCGACAAGCGGGAGGTCGCTGTCGTCACAAACGGCCGCCTGAAGGTTGTGGTAAACTTTGTGGGCATCTTGTCGTTCTACCGGGACGACAAGCTGATCCTGCGGGAGTACTACCGCTCCTACGACGGCACGCTCTCCCGGGAGAGCCGCTGCCTGAAGATGATCAACCGCGAGTGGAAGGGCAACATCGGCGGCAGCGAGTACTCCCTGAACCTGAAGTTTGAGAGCAATGACGACGAGAAGATCTTCGGCATGGGCCAGTACCAGCAGTCCTACCTGGATCTGAAGGGCTGCACCCTGGAGCTGGCGCAGCGCAATTCCCAAATCTCCGTGCCCTTCGCGGTGTCCTCCCTGGGCTACGGCTTCCTATGGAACAATCCCGCGGTGGGCCGCGTAACCTTCGGCAAGAACTACACCGAGTGGATCGCCCGGGCCACGAAAGAGATGGATTATTGGATCACGGCCGCGGAAAACCCTAAGCAGATCCTGCAGAACTACACCCAGGTTACCGGGCGCGCGGAGATGTTCCCGGAAGAGCTGATGGGCCTCTGGCAGTGCAAGCTGCGCTACCGCACGCAGGACGAAGTGCTCCAGGTGGCAAGGCAGTACCAGAAAGAGGGCATCAAGATCGACCAGATCGTCATCGACTTCTTCCACTGGACCGTGCAGGGCGACTGGAAATTTGACAAAACCTACTGGCCGGATCCCAAGGCCATGGTGGACGAGCTGCACTCCATGGGCATCCGGGTCATCGTCTCCATCTGGCCCTCCGTGGACCGCAAAAGCGAGAACTTCTGGCCCATGATGGAAAAGGGCCTTCTCATCAAAACCGAGCGCGGTGCGGCCCAGACCTACGATTATCAGGGCGACTGCGTGGAGATCGATCCCTTCAACCCGGAAACCAGAAAATACGTGTGGGAAGTGTGCAAAAAGAATTACTACAATTACGGCATCGACGCCTTCTGGCTGGACAATTCCGAGCCGGATTACGGCGTGTACGATTTTGAAAACTACCGTTACTGCGACGGCCCGGCGCTGGCCATCAGCAATCTGTACCCCCAGATGTACAGCCGCGTCTTCTACGACGAGATGAGCAGGCTGAACAAGGGGCCGGTGGTCAATCTGCTGCGCTGCGGCTGGGCGGGCTCCCAGAAATACGGCAACGTGATCTGGTCCGGCGACGTGCCCAGCACCTTCGAGGCCCTGGCAGACCAGATCCAGTGCGGCCTGAACATGGGCCTGGCCGGGATCCCCTGGTGGACCACCGACATAGGCGGCTTTATGACGGACGATGTGAACGACCCGGATTTCCAGCAGCTTTTGATCCGCTGGTACCAGTTTGCGGTGTACTCCGCGGTGTTCCGCATGCACGGCGACCGCGGCCCCTACAACATCCCGCCTCTTGACGAGCGCGACTGGGGCGGCGGCTACCTGCACACCGGCCAGCCCAACGAGCTGTGGAGCTACGGCGAGGAGAACTACGCCATCATGAAGAAATATTATGACATCCGCGTCTCCATGCACGACTACATCAAAAAGCTCTACGAGGAGGCGCACACCAACGGCTCGCCGCTCATCCGCACCATGTTCTACGAGTTTCCGGATGATCCAAAGTGCTGGGAGCTGCAGGACCAGTACATGTTTGGCGATAAATATCTGGCCGCGCCCATCCTGCACCTCAACGAGTTTTCCCGCCGGGTATACCTGCCCGCGGGCAAGTGGAAGCTCACTTCCACCGGCGAGATCCTGGACGGCGGCGCATATGTGACTGTGGAAGCCCCCATCGACTACATGCCGGTGTTTGAGAAGTGCTGAGAAAACCACGGCTTTCTATCCCGGGAGGCTGTCCCGCACGCACAGGGCCCCGTAGCCGACCTGGTTATTGGGGTACTGCGCGAACCCCGGCAGCTCCCTTGCGCCGCGGATGAGATAGGCGCGCACCTTCGCGCCGTATAAATATTGATCATTTCCGTTTACCAGCCCCCACTGCATCAGCATGGCGGCCGCGCCCGTCACAAACGGGGTGGCCAGGGAAGTGCCGGTGACGGACGTGTAGCCGCCTCCCACAGCGGTCGTGCGGATATCCACCCCGGGTGCGGCCAGGTCGGGCTTTACCGGGAAAAGCGCGGGAGCTGGCTGCGGCTGCACCCTTGCGCCGCGGCCGGAAAAAGGCGCATACGTAAGACTTCTGGAGTCATACGCGCCCACGGCGATAACACCCAGGGCCGTGGATGGAATGGTCAGCGTATTCTCCGGTGTGGGTTCATAAAAACGGGTTCCCGCATTCAGAGTTTCTGTCTGCGGGAGCCACATATCATATCCGCCGTTCACGATCCGAACCGGTCTCAGCCGAAAACGCCAGATCCCACTGTCGATGTAGTCATTGACTGGAAGAAAGTCAACATAAATTTCCTGTGAAATACTAAAAGGACTCGGTTCCCCGTAAAAAACCAGCAGTTCGGTACTGCCCGCGCGATAGCGCTGCGCGCCAAGCTCCGGCAGAAACGGTCCGACGACCTGGCCGTTCGGGTGCACCATGGAAATTTCAAATTCATCCGCGTAGGACTTCCAGAGCTGCACGTTGAGCGCGGCCTCGTAGGGTGCAACGCCGAGCTGGATCTCGCGGACACTCTGTATATTCTGCGGATCTGCGATCCGCGCGCCCGCGCCGGAATCCTGCGAAGCCGCATCCCGCGCACTTGCGCTTTGCGCGAGATCCACGAGCAGATTTCCGGACGTATGCCCGGCGGCTGTCCCCTCATTTCCGGTGCCCACCGCGATGACCGAGCGCCAGCGGCCGGAGATGTCGGCGAGAAACCTTTCCAAAAGTCCGGTGCCGTTGTGCGGCCCGTACACATTTCCAAAGCTCAGGTTCACGGCCATCGGCAATTCCCATTCCTGCGCCTTTCGGTAACAATAATCCAGCGCCTGCATCAGCTCCGCGGTGCCCGGGAAAGAATCCGGCTTCGGGCTGCCCAGCTTTACCGCCAGAATGTACGCCAGCGGCGCAACGCCCCGGTTCGGCCCAAAATCCGCTGCGCCGGATCCCATCTGCGCGCTTCTCCCATTTCCCGCCGCGATCCCCAGTACCTGTGTGCCGTGCCCGCTGAAATCCCGGGTCGGCAGACGCACGCCCGTGCGCAGTGCCTCGTCGATCTGCGCCTTTGTATATTCTGTTCCTATGGAATACCCGGCCGGAGGAGCACCCTCCACACTCTGGTCCCAGATGGCAAGAATGCGCGTGGTGCCGTCCGCATTGCAAAAATCCGGATGGGTGTAGTCCACACCGGAATCGATCACCGCGATCAGCACCCCCTGGCCGAAAAGCCCGCGGCTGCCGTCCGTCACAGGGGATTCGCCCGGGATGACCGGCTGCAGATCCGCGCCGATCCCGGAAAGCTGCAGGGCATCCATGCACGAGGCCGTGCGCCCCTGCGCCGCAGAGAAAAAAAGACGCTTCGGCTTTTCCATATACTGGATCTGCGGCAGCGAAGCCAGATAGGAAACCGCGGACTGCGGCGCCGAGAGGATCGCGTACCCGCCCGCCAGCTCCGTCACGCCGATCCCCTGCGCGCGCAGATCATCCAGGCTCCCCGCGTATTTCACGATCAGATCCCACGTCTTCGTCTGCGCATCAAACCCCACATCCAGCTCCAGCGATCTTTCCCGTTCTTCCTCCGTGGCGTCCAGCGCCAGGTTCAGAAGATCTTCTATTTTCTGATCCGTCGCCATTTCGTCTCACTTCCCCTGTCTGTGCCGGCAGCGTCTCTTGACGTTCGCTGGCAGCCTCCTCTCTCTCATTTTATGTGGGAACCCATCTGCGCGCGCCTCAAAACGGTCTGCGCATTGACAAAACCCTCCGCTCTGTTTAATATGAAAAAGAACCGGCACATCACATGCACAAAAGGGGGTGGGATCATGAAAGAAACAAAAGAAATGACAGCGCAGCACTTTGAAAAGCTGGAACAGCTGCGCGCATACCTGCGCGGCCTGGGCAGGGTGGCCGTGGCGTTTTCCGGCGGCGTGGACTCCGCTTTTCTGTTAAAGACGGCGCACTATGTTCTGGGGGATGACGCCGTCGCCGTCACCGCCAGAGCGTCCTGCTTTTCCGGGCGCGAGAACAGAGAAGCCGTGGAATTCTGCACGCGCGGGCACATCCGGCAGCTATTCGTGGATCTCGACGTCATGCAGGTGAAAGGATTTGCCGAAAATCCGCCTGACCGATGCTATCTGTGCAAGCGGGAGCTGCTGGGCAGGATCACGGATACAGCCGCTCAGCACGGTTTTTCCCATGTGGCGGAGGGTTCCAACATGGACGACAACGGCGATTACCGGCCCGGCCTTGCGGCTGTGCGCGAGCTGGGCGTCTTAAGCCCCCTGCAGACCGCCGGGCTTGGCAAGCAGGAGATCCGCCTGCTGTCAAAGGAGCTGGGCCTGCCCACCTGGAACAAGCCCTCCTGCGCCTGCCTGGCCTCCCGGTTCGTCTACGGCGAACTCATCACGGAGGAAAAACTTCGGATGGTGGAACAGGCAGAGGAGTTTTTGTCGTCTCTGGGATTTGGACAGATGCGGGTGCGCGTCCACGGCACACTTGCGCGGATCGAGGTATTGCCTGAAGAATCTGCAAAAATCCTGGAAAAACCCCTGCGGGAAAGCATCGCCGCCCGTCTGCGGGATCTCGGTTTTTCCTATGTAACCCTGGACCTGCAGGGCTACCGCACAGGCAGCATGAACGAAGTCCTCAGCCAGGGCTGAAGGGAGAAAATGAAACAGAGCCGCAAAAGCGGCTCTATTCCAGATACAGGTACGGGTCTACAGCCTTCCCGTCCTTCTCCATGCGGAAGTAGAGGTTGCTTCCCTCCTCCACATAGTATTTCGTAGGTTCGCTCACATAGCCCAGAAGCTGGCCCTGCTCCACCACCTGGCCCTCGGACACCGCGAGCTCTTTCAGCTGACCGTAGATCAGTTTATAGTCGTTGCCCAGGTTCAGCTTCAGCGTAGTTCCGGTCTCCTCGTCCACCGTGATGGATTCCACGATCCCCTTCGCGGAGGCCACGACCTGATTGCCCACCGGGCTGCTGATGATCATGGCCGGATTGTACTTATACTGGTTCAGCGTCTTGAAATAGACAGTGCTGTCCATGTTGTAGTCCATCAGGACCCTGCCCGCCGCGGGCCATGTCAGCATGGAATCATCCTGGAAGTTTACCGTAGGCTGAATGATCGCCTGCACTGTGGAAGCGCTCACATCCACCGATTTTTCGGTCTCCGTCTCCTGCACGGTCTCCGGCTGCGGCGAGTTCTCAAGCTGTGCCAGCACGTCCTGTCCCGCGGCCTCCAGACCCTCCTGTGCGGCGGTCTCTGTCTCCTGCTCCTTCTGGACGGCCAGGTCCTGCGCTTTTTGCTCTGTGCTGTCATAGCCTGCGCGGTATGTGGCGAATGCGGTGATCCCCACCAGCATAAGCGTCAGCACGCCCAGCGTCCCCTTGTTCCTGAAAAATCCCGTTATCTTTTCTTTTTGCATATTCGTCACTCCTATGATGTTCATTGTGGTTATAACCATAGCTTTTCCACAATTAAGTGATTTATGCAAAAATTCGTCGGCGTGTTTTTACTCCTTCACAAGCCGCGTGCCGGGAAAGAAATACGACAGGATCTCTTTGTAATTCTTGCCGGTGAGCGCCATCTGCTGGGCGGTGTACTGGCTCATGCCAAGTCCGTGCCCCACACCGCGGACCGTCAGAAAAACGCCGTCCGCATCCGTCTGCACCTCAAAATTGGCCGAGGGCAGACCCAGAAGATTGCGGAACTCTTCCCCGGAAAACACCTCGTCCTCCAGGCGCAGCTGCTGCACATAGCCCGCGCTGTCCCGCTTCGCGATCTCCATCTTCGCCCAGGCGCTGTCGATCTGCACGACGCTCTGCCCCTCCGGGGCGGTCTCATCCGAGGGACACACCTTCGACACCAGATACGGGTAGTCTTCCACCCCGAAGACTTCCCCGGCGTCCCTGGTGTGCCCCGCGCTGACGGCGTGGAACGAGGCCAGAATGGGCTTGTCCTCCCAGGTCAGGATCCTGCCGGCCGTCTCCCGCTGCGCCCGCAGGAACTTGTCCGCCACGCCGGCGCGGGAGAGCTCCTCCATGGTCAGATAATCCTCCTGCTGCACTTCCCCGTTCTCCTCCATCTGCCGGTACAGATCTGTCCGCACCAGGACCATCTGCGCCTTTAAGGCCTCCAGGTCATACCCCAGAGGAATCTGCGCGGCGGCTGTTTTCAGCACATACTCCTCCAGATCCATCTCCAGGACCCCGCTGTTGGTCTTCACAAAAATATATTCCATCTCATTTTTGATCGCGCGGTAGATCTCGTCCATCCGCCCGCCCAGCAGGAACGTAAGCGCAAGGGGCAGGACCAGCACGGCGAGGATCCCCGCGAGGATAAACTCCGTCTTTTTTCTCATATAGATACCCTCTCATAGTATTCTATGAGAGGGCCGCGCATTTTATGACTCTTTCAGATATGCTCCTCCCGGGCGTATTCCAGGATCCCATCGCACAGGGCCTGCGCCACCTTTTCCTGATAATCGGACATGACCAGCTTTTCCGCCTCGTCCGGGCTGCTCAAAAACCCGCATTCCGCGATGACGGTGGGAACCTCGGTCTTTCGCAGCAGATAATAGCTGTCGTTCGCCCTGCACTCCCTCGGCCGCTCGATCTTTAGCGTCTCATTCAGGGATGTCTGCAGGATGGACGCGAGCTTTTTGCCCCCGGCGGAATTTTCATAGAAAAACACCTGCGGGCCTTTCACCGAGGGATCCGTGTAGCTGTTCTGATGGATGCTGACAGCCAGCAGGGCGTCCGACTCGTTGATCCGCGCGCAGCGCCGCTTCATGTCCTGCTGCTTTTTGTTGGATTCCCCCTCGTCGTACAGCCCGCCGTCTCCCTCGCGGGTCATCACAACGGCAATGCCTTCCTCCTCCAGCAGCGCCTTCAGCCTGCCGGCGATGGCCAGGTTGATCTCTTTTTCCAGGGCGTTGTTCACGCCCACCTTCCCGGAGTCCACTCCGCCGTGCCCCGCATCCACCGCCACGGTGATCCCGTCCTTCCACCTATCGTCCGTCCCGCTTTCGGTCTCGGCTGTTCCCGCCTCTTTTGCCAGGCGCGCGGACGCCACCACCCCCGCCCCAAGCCTCCCTATGTAGAACGATCCCGCCAGGATCAGCACCGTCATGAAAAATTCCAGCCGTCTCTTCGTTTTTCCTCTTCGCACAAAAATACCCCGCCGCACATACTTGATACAGTATATGCAGCGGGGAATGGCTTTTACCACACGAGCTCGTTTCCGGACAGGCCGGCGGCGCGCTTCGCTGTCAGTTCACATATTTTAATATGATATCCCACACAGCGTCGTCCTCCAGGCCCAGACGCCAGGCGGCGACTCCTCCGAGGCCATAATCCTTCACGAGGATCATCTTTTCCTCGATGGACCTTTCATCCTCCAGCCAGATCTGATACAGGGACCCGTCATCCCCCTCAAATTCCGCGTAGTTCTGCATGGTCTCCTCGTCCCAGGAAGCCTCCACCCCGTTGTTCTCCAGCGTCTGCCAGGCCTCCGTCATGCCCATCGCCTCGCTGGTGACGTCCGCGGTTCCATCCTCGCCAACAGTCGTGTTCCAGAGCCTGGTGAAGAACGGGATCCCGCTGATGATCTTTTCCGCGGGCACCGTCTCCCTGGTATCTAAGATACCCTGGTTCTCAAACCCCAGGCTTGCCACAGACCCCGCGTCGGAGCCGTAGTAATGCTCGTCATAGCCCATGACGACCACATAGTCGCAGACCCTGCCCAGTTCTTCGCGGTTGTAATGCTCGTTGAAGGGCATGGGCACCGGCACATCCACAGACAGCACCAGGCCGTTTGCCCGGCACCTCACGGACAGCTCGCGGATAAACTGTATATACGCGTCCGCCGCCTCCTCCGGGATGTTCTCAAAATCTACGTTGACCCCGTCAAACCCGTACTGGATGGCGGAAGCGATGAGCTGTTTAACGATCTGGTCGCGGGACGCGGTGGCCGTCAGCACCCTGGTGGTGTCCACATTCTCGCTGAAGTTGTCGATCAGCGGCCACACCTCCATGCCGTTACGGTGCGCCGTCTCCACGTAATCCTCCAGGGCGAGGGAGCTTACGTTCCCCTCGTTGTCCGCGATGGAAAACCAGGTGGGCGATATGGTGTTCACACCCTTGACCGACGCGATATCGTAGATGATGCCGTAGTTGGAATCCATCGAGGCGATATGGTGCCACACCATGTTGATCTTATGGTCTTTGACCACGGATGTATATTCCGGCTCCTCAAATTCCCGCTCCAGCTCTTCTGTGCGCTGGTTGACCAGGCGGTCGTTTTTCACATAGCCGAAATAGCCGTCCTGCGTGAGGATGCCGGTCCAGTCCTCCATCGGCTCCAGAACCGTGACGGTCTCGTTTTTCTCCGCCTCCGTCAGAACAGGACTCTTGATGCCGCCCTGATAGCGCACTTTGCTCTTCTTTCGGATGTCCGCCACTTCCCTGCTTCCCCAGTCGTTGGTGATGACGATGCGGTTTGGATCGCGGTAGAGCTCGTATTCCAGATTGGTGTACTGCTTTACAAACTCCAGCGCCAGGTAGGTCTTCGCTCCGTCCACTTTTACGATCTCATAGTCCGTATTGCCGGTGCGTCCCGTGGTCGTATACTGTGAACCGCCCGCCGGGATTTCTATGATCTCCGTGGGTGTGGTGTACCTCATCAGGTTTGCCTCTGCATCCCAGTAGAAACGGTCGTTCAGCTGCTCTTTTACCGCATCGAAATCCACATAGCAGGTATCGTCCGACAGGATGCCCTGATAGTCGGAGACCCTGCCGTGCAGGATCAGCGCGGCCTGATCTTCGCCGCTCAGCTGAAAGTACTCCATGCCGTCCATGACTTCCGATGTGGGTGTATATTTTTTCACAATATTTGTGATGAGAACGATTGCAGCTACTACCACCAGAAGAACCGCGGCGGACATAAGCGGCGCTGCTTTTTTCTTCATGTGTTTTCCTCCCGTTTTCCGCTTTTTTCTCAGTATAGCACACCTTTTCCCGTTCTTCTAACAAATTTCGACTTTTTCAGAAAATATTCATATATACTTAAGTTTTATACACATGTTTTTTTACGCAAGGGTTTTGTGCTGCCTGTTGGCTGTCTTTTCTGATCCGGTCGAACCCTATACCACATATCTGATTCCGGCCATCAGTCTGATAATCACGCATGTAATCTGTTTTTTCGCGTACACATTCCGCAATCTGATAAGAGGTGCTCGGCCTGCCGTTCAGCCAGAGACTTATCCCATTTTCCTGGTAGCGGTTCAGCTCCTGATAAAGGCTGCTGCTTTTGATATCTCTGTCTCTGCCGCCGGCGGGCTGCATGGCATCGTGTTGTTCTCTGTTCCTGATGTTCCTCACTCACTTTCTTTTGCGGCAGGGCCATTCCTTTTGGTGCAATCGTGATATATTTTCCCTGCGGCACGTTTTCTCCGAGAAGGACTGTGGTATAGCCTGAATTTTCTTCTCATGCTCCTCCTTTCCTGCGTGATTTCATTATTTATCCTTCTCATATTGTATATTATATATAGTTTGAGTCTCAAATGCAAGTCTTTTTTTCCAAAAATATTTCATAATTTTTTCATATTTAACCCCATGCTTTTCCTTTGCATTTTCTGACAAAGTAGGTTATACTGTGATTGTAAAGGACGCAAGGGAATATTTATATATGGTAATAATGAAGTGAGGAGTGGTTTCATGAAACTGGAAAAATTGAATGACAACCAGATACGCTGCACACTGACGCGCGAAGATTTGGCGATCCGTCATTTGAATCTGCTGGAACTCGCCTACGGCAGCGAGCGGGCAAAATCCCTGTTCCGCGAAATGATGCAGCAGGCCGCATATGAATTTGGTTTCGAGGCAAACGACATTCCCATTATGATAGAAGCAATTCCCATGTCTTCGGATTCTCTGGTCCTGATCATCACAAAGGTGGAGGATCCGGATGAGCTGGACACCCGCTTTGCCAAGTTTGCCCCGGGCGGCGATCCATCCGATACAGGAAATTCCCTCTCCTCCCTGAAACTGGAGGGAGCGGACGATATCCTGAATCTTTTCCGCAAGCTGCGGGAAGCCCACAAAAATCTGCTCGCAAAAGCGGAGGGCGATGCCAAGGCAGAGGCGCCCGACACAGAGGAGCTCCCGGTGGATGTCATCCGCCTGTACTGCTTCGACGACCTGGACGACGTGATCCGCGCGGCGCAGGTGCTCTTTGGAAGCTATCAGGGGCTCAACTCCCTGTACAAACACCCGGAGACCGAAGAATTTTATCTGTTCCTGCACAGCTCCCGGCACACGCCGGAGGAGTTTAACCGCATCTGCAACACCGTCTCCGAGTACGGAGCTACCTGCAAATATTCGCCCGGCGCTTTCGGCTATCTGTCCGAGCACGGCACCCTCGTCATCGCGGACGAGGCTCTGCAGAAGCTGGGCGCGATCCGTTAATATCTCAACTGTGTAAATTACAAAAAAGCCTCGTCCGGTTCTTCGGGATGGTTCCCGAAAAGTTCCGAACGGGGCTTTTTTGCTTTCTCTAATTTTTATGGATCAGAAGGATTTTGGGCTTTCTTTTTGGAGCTGCCGCAGCCGCCGCAGGAACAGCAGTCTCCGCTGCAGTGGCAGCCGTTTTTCCGCGATTTCCACAGGGAGCGCACCACCAGCGCCACCACGCCTGCCAAAACCGCTGTCACGATCAGATTTCCAAGTATGGGGGACATCTCTTCGCCTCCTCTTTTTCTTGCTCTTGTTTAACACACACGAACCGGCAAAATATTCCGTCACGCGTGTGCCGCATGTCAGCTTCTCTCGCTTGCCTGGCGCGCATGAACCGACAAAATATTCCATCGCGCGTGTGCCGCATGTCAGCTTCACGCGCTTGCCTGGCGCGCATTGATCGACAAAACTCGCTTACCTATCGCGCATTGACTGACATCGCTGCCGCCATGTAATGTCCGTGCTCCGGCTGATACCCTTTGCGCACCAGCAGATAGATCAGGCCCGCCAGGGCCGCCAGCGCCGCGACGGTAAAGATGCTAAAACCCGCCTCGCCGGTGATCAGGCCGCCGATCTGGTACACGATCATGGCCGTCACATAGGCAAACCCGCACATATAGCCGATGGCCGCCCAGGTCCATTTCCGGTTGTTCATCTCCCGGCGGATGGCTCCCATGGCCGCGAAGCACGGCGCGCAGAGCAGGTTGAAGATCATGAAACTGTAAGCCGTGACCGCCGTGAAGTCCGCTCCCACTGCCGCCCAGATCTCATCGCCGGACTCGGACAGCTCGCCCGCGTACTGGTACAGAACACCGAAAGTGGAGACCACTTCTTCCTTGGCCACCAGACCGGTAATGGTGGCGACGGTCGCCTTCCAGGCCATGTCGCCCACCCAGCCCAGCGGGTAGAAGATCCAGGCCACCGCGTTTCCGATGGCTGCCAGCAGAGAGCTGTTGTTGTCCTCCACCATGCCGAAGCCGCCGTCCGTAAAGCCGAAGCCCTGCAGGAACCAGATGACGATGGAGCTTATCAGGATGATGGTTCCGGCCCTCTTGATGAAGGACCATCCGCGCTCCCAGGTGGCGCGCAGCACGTTGCCCACGGAGGGCACATGGTACGCCGGAAGTTCCATGACGAACGGGGCAGGCTCCCCGGCGAACGCCTTAAATTTCTTTAACATAATGCCGGACAGGATGACCGCGCCGATGCCGATGAAAAACGCGGAGACCGAAACCAGCGCGGAACCTCCGAAGATGGCTCCGGCGATCAGGCCGATAATGGGCATCTTCGCGCCGCAGGGAATGAACGTGGTGGTCATGACGGTCATCTTACGGTCGCGGTCCTGCTCGATGGTGCGCGACGCCATGACGCCCGGCACGCCGCAGCCCGTGGCCACCAGCATGGGAATGAAGCTCTTACCGGACAGGCCGAAGCGGCGGAAAATGCGGTCCATGATAAAGGCCACGCGGGCCATGTAGCCCACATCCTCCATGATGGCCAGGAACACAAACAGCACCAGGATCTGGGGCACAAAGCCGAGCACCGCGCCCACGCCGGCCACGATGCCGTCCTGGATCAGAGAATATAATACACCCTCCACGTGCAGTGCCGCAAGTATTCCGTCCACCGCACCCGGAACAATTTCCCCAAAGAGCACGTCGTTTACCCAGTTCGTCGCCATGGTGCCGATGGAGAACGGAAAGCTGCCCATGGCCACCGCGTAGACCGCAAACATGATCACGGCAAAAATGGGCAGGGCCAGCACACGGTTGGTAACGATCCGGTCGATGCGGTCGGACGCGGTAAGCCTGTGCTTCTCGCCCTTCTTTTTCACGGCCTTCGCCACCACGCCGCTGATGTAGGTGTAGCGCTGGTTGGTAATGATGCTCTCCGCGTCGTCGTCCAGCTCTTTTTCACATGCCGCGACGCACTTCTCGATTTCCTGTGAGAGGCTCTCGTCCAGCTTCAGCTCCGCGACCACCTTCTCATCGCGCTCAAACAGCTTTACCGCGTACCAGCGCAGATACTGCGCGTCCACTTTGCCGCTGATCTTCTGCTCGATGCCGCTCACCGCTTTTTCCACGCATCCCGTGTAAAGCCGGACGGGCTGCGCGCCTTTTTTCTGCGCCGCCTCGGCGGCCTTCTCCGCGGCCTGCGCGCTCCCCTCGGATTTGAGGGCGCTCATCTCCACCGCCTCGCAGCCAAGGCCCGCGCCCAGCTTCGCAAGATCGATCCGGTCGCCGTTTTTGCGCACCAGATCGATCATGTTGACCGCGATGACCACCGGGATGCCCAGCTCCAGAAGCTGCGTGGTCAGATACAGGTTGCGCTCGATGTTCGTGCCGTCCACGATGTTTAAAATGGCGTCCGGCTTCTCCGTTACCAGATAATTTCTGGAGACCACTTCCTCCAGAGTGTAGGGGGACAGCGAGTAGATGCCGGGAAGATCCTGGACGACCACGTCCTTCTTTCCCTTCAGGTGCCCCTCTTTCTTTTCTACCGTGACGCCGGGCCAGTTGCCCACGTACTGGTTGGAACCGGTCAGGCTGTTGAACAGGGTGGTTTTTCCGCTGTTCGGGTTGCCCGCCAGTGCAATTTTCAATGCCATTGTCTTCTCCTCCTAATAGTTAGCATCTTCTAACTCATGATCAAAAAAATAATCCACGCTACTGGATCTCTATCATTTCCGCATCCGCCTTGCGCACGGAGAGTTCATACCCGCGGATGTTCAGCTCCATCGGGTCTCCCAGGGGCGCTACCTTGCGGACCTGGATCTCCACACCCTTTGTAATGCCCATGTCCATGATGCGCCGCTTTACCGGGCCTTCCCCGTGCAGTTTCGCCACTGTGACGGTGCTTCCCACCCCTGCGTCTTTCAATGTTCTCATAATGTTCCTCCTCTTTTTCTAAATCTGCCGCCCGGCGTTACATTCTCGCCGCGGCCACCTGCCGGAAGCCCGCGGAGTTGGGCTGCCTCGTCGGCTGGACCAGAATACGGCTCGCCATGGAAGCGTCCAGCGCCACCCTGCTTCCCTTTACCTCCAGGATGAGGCTGCCGCCCATCTGTGTGACCACAGTCACTTCCGCATCGAGCACAAATCCAAGCTCCGCCAGGTGCTGCCGCACCTCATCTTTTCCCGTGATCCGGCTGACTCTGACGGTCTCTCCCGCTGTAACCATCGCTAATGGCATCGTCCTGTCCCTCCCTCGATCCACATCTTGTTAGTTTCATCTAACCGTAACTAGGTTAGCACTTACTAACTCTTTTGTCAATACCTTCTTCCAAAAATTTTTCTTTTCTTTTGGGGACAAGTGGGATATACTGGAAACAGAAAAAATGTATGTCTATTCAAGGAAAGAGAGGTGTGAACGCCATGAAAATACTGGAATCCGCTGAAAATTATCTGGAAACGATCCTCATTCTGCAAAATCGCATTGGCAATGTGCGCTCCATAGATATTGTGTCCGAGCTTGGCTTTTCCAAGCCCAGCGTCAGCGTGGCCATGAAGAACCTGCGCGAGAACAGCTACATCCAGGTGGATGAAAACGGATATATCTCCCTGCTTCCCCCGGGCCGCGCCATCGCGGAGAAGATTTATGAGCGCCACACGTTTCTGACCGACTGGCTGGTGCGCCTGGGCGTGTCGCCCGAGACGGCGGCGGAGGACGCCTGCCGCATCGAGCATGTGATCAGCGACGAGAGTTTCCAGGCCATGAAGCGGCACGCGGAGGGACGGTAGGAGCCCTTCGCATTCTCTAAAATCCCAATTTTGATACGCCCTCTTCTTTTGTTGACAAACCCCGGTACTTTTTTTATAATATGGAGGACAGCTTCTCTTAAAAAAGAGGGCTGACTTTATAGAAAAAGGAGAGGAAGATCATGGCTAAATTTGTATGTAATGTTTGTGGTTATGTTTATGAGGGAGACGCTGCTCCGGCGGAATGTCCGGTATGCCACGCTCCGGCTGAGAAATTTACAGAGCAGAAGGGCGAGATGACCTGGGCTGCCGAGCACGTAGTAGGCGTTGCGCAGGGCGTTTCCGAGGATATTCTGAACGATCTGAGAGCAAACTTCGCGGGCGAGTGCTCCGAGGTTGGCATGTACCTGGCGATGGCGAGAGTTGCGCACAGAGAGGGTTATCCGGAGATCGGTCTCTACTGGGAGAAGGCCGCTTATGAAGAGGCCGAGCACGCCGCTAAATTTGCGGAGCTTCTGGGCGAGGTTGTGACGGACAGCACCAAGAAGAACCTGGAGATGAGAATCGAGGCCGAGAACGGCGCAACCGCCGGCAAGACCGATCTTGCAAAGCGCGCGAAAGCCGCCAACCTGGATGCGATCCACGACACCGTTCACGAGATGGCGCGCGACGAGGCCCGTCACGGCAAGGCCTTCAAGGGTCTTTTGGAGAGATATTTCGGTTAATCGGGAGGCTGCACCATGAAGATCAGATTAGATAAGGCAATCGTAGAATTTGTGCCGGAAAATCCGGCGGAAACGGCTGAACTGGAAGCGCTCTGGGTAAGAATGGGCAACTGTGTGGGCGGCAATAAGACTCTGGAGCCCCTCGGCGTCTACATTCCCTCCCAGAAAAATGTGGCCCAGTTCCACATCAACGGCCTGAGCGCCGAGGAAGAAAAAGCGGTTCCGCAGTTCATCGCTCCCTACGACACCGATGTGTACTGCGCAACCTGCAACAAGACTGTCCATGTGAAAAAGGGCGAGCAGATCCCCATCTGCTGTGGAAAACTGATGGAGATCCTGGACTGATCCAATAAAAGCGGACAGGCAATCTATAAAAACTGTAAAAAAGCTGCCGCACAGAGCGGAGAAAATTTTCTCTCACTGTGCAGGCAGCTTTTCTTATCGTCAATCTTTACTTTCCTGTCCGGCCACACATTTTTCTCGGTCAGGCCGTACATCCTTTTCGTGCCAGCTGATACGCACTTTCCCGTCAATCGGTGTGCCCCGTGCCCTCTTCGCCGTCCTCCGCCGGGTTCACGTGCACCATGCAGTGCTTTACCAGCGGGTATTCGCGCTCGATCTTATCGTGCACCTGCTCGGCGATGTGGTGCGACTGGTAGAGGGTCTGGCTGCCGTCCGCGGCGATCTCGATGTCCACATACATTTTCGATCCGAAGAGCCGCGTCTGCAGGCGGTCCACACCGAGCACGCCGTCCACCGACAGGATGGCGGCGCGCATCTGCTCCTCCGTGGCCTCGTCGCAGGATTTGTCCACCAGCTTATCCACGGCGTCCTTAAAAATATCGTAGGCCGCCTTGGCGATAAACAGGCAGATGAGCACGCTGGCCACGGGATCCAGCACGGGGAAACCGGCGCGCGCGCCCAGGATGCCCACGAACGCTCCCACCGAGGAGAGCGCGTCGGAGCGGTGGTGCCACGCGTCCGCCAAAAGAGCGCCGGAGCGGATCTGCTCCGCGGCCGAGCGCGTGTAGCGGAACATCCATTCTTTTACCGCCACCGACAACACGGCGGCCGCCAGCGCCAGCACGCCGGGCACGCGCAGATCGCCGTAATGCCCTCCCGCGATCTTTTCCAGGCCGTCGATCCCTATGCCGATGCCGGTCAGCAGCAGAATGACCGCCAGAATAATGGACGCGATGCATTCCAGCCGCTCATGGCCGTACTCGTGATCCGAGTCCGATTTCCTGTTGGAGATCTTCACGCCGATGATCACAATAAACGTGCTGAACACATCCGATGCGGAATGTACCGCGTCGGAGATCATTGCCCCGGAGGACGCCAGGAGCCCTGCGATCAGTTTGAGCAGGGACAGTCCCGTGTTTACCGCGATGGTGATCACGGAAACCCGGTAGGCCAGCGCCTCCTCCGGGGTCCGGGAGTTAAACTTCCGGGCAAAAAGCTTTTTCATTCTTATTTGCGAATCTCAAGCAGCTTCTGCTTCAATTCTCCCTCCATCTTTACCATCTCGGCTTCGGCCGCCAGACGTTTTGCGCGTCCATCGGACTGGATCTGAAGGACTTCGTCGATCGTCTGGATCAGCTGTGCGTTGGTCTGCTGCAAAGTCTCGATATCCACTATGCCGCGCTCGGACTCCTTGGCGGTAGCCACGGTCGCCTGGTGCAGCGCGTCGGCATTCTTCTTTAAAAGTTCGTTGGTCATATCGGACACCGCGCTCTGCGCCTTGGCCGCCTCGGCTGCGTGGTGCAGGCCCAGGGCAATGACCATCTGGTTCTTCCACAGGGGAATGGTATTTACCAGGGTGGACTGGATCTTTTCCACCATCAGGGTGTTGTTGTTCTGGATCAGGCGCAGCTGCGGGGCCGTCTGCAGGGAAACCATGCGGCTCAGCTCCAGGTCGTGCAGCTTCTTCTCAAAGCGGTCGCAGAAATCGCTCAGATCCTTGGCCGCCTGCGCGTCCTCCGGCAGGTTGCTGGCCTTCGCCTTCTCATTCAGCTCCACCAGCTCGGTGCCGCGCACCTTCTCCAGCTTCTTGCGGCCCGCCAGGATATACATGGAGAGCTCTTTAAAATACGTCGTGTTCAGGTTGTACATCTGGTCCAGGGTGGCCGTGTCCTTCAGCAGACGCACCTGGTGCTCCTCCAGCGCCTCGCAGATCTTATCCACGTTCGCCTCGGTCTTGTCGTACTTCGCCTTCAGGGCTTCCAGCTTGTTCTCGCCCTTTTTGAACAGACCCAGCAGGCCCTTCGGGTGATCGTCCGCGTTAAAGTCCTTCAGCTCGGTGACCACGCCTGCCAGCATGTCGCCCACCTTGCCCAGATCCTGGGTGCGCACATTCTCCAGGGCTTTCTCGGAGAAATCCGCCAGCTTCTGCTGCGCCGCCGAGCCGTACTGCAGGATCATGTTGCTGTCTGTCACATTGATCTGCTCGGCAAAATCTGAGATCTGTTTCTTCTCCGCATCCGTGAAGATCGATTCATCGATGACTTCCGCGTCCTGCTGCGGCGCTGCCGCAGGCACCTCCTTGGTGTCCGGCATCTGCAGGATGGGAGCCTGCACGGCCTCCTGCACATCCGCCGTCACAGTCTGCGCGGCCTCCTCCACGGCCTGCGCCGTCTTCTGTGCCTCCCCGAAAGGATCCAGCGTGAGTGTGGGCATAGTTCCTTCCATCTTTGTTGCTTCGTCGCTCATCTCTTTTTCCTCCTATTATAATATGTTTCCCGATCCGCGCGCGCCACAGGTTTTCCCCGCCCCGCCGCGGCAATCTTCTGTTGATGGGGCTGCGTCTGTACGTCCCCGTGTATGAGTTCCGTCTGTGCGTTTCCGTCTATGAGTTCTGTCTGCGCGTTTTCGTCTATGCCTTCTGTATGCATCCCCGTGTATGGGTTTTTGTTTATGCGTTCTCGTTTAAACGCTCCCCGGTCAGCCCCTCCTGGGCCAGCAGTGTGTTCAGCACCGAGATATCCGAGGTGATGTCCATGGACGTGTCCTGATAGAGGTTGTCAAATAGCCGCGCAAACGCCTGGTTCAGAGTGTCCAGGGTGTCCTCGATCTCCTTTTTGGACTTGAAGATATTCGGGCCCTGCACCGGCTGGGCGCTGAGCTTCTGGTAGGACTCCAGCAGCTTTATGGTGGTGGGCAGATAGTATTTCATCAGCTTTTTCGTCTCGGACGCGCTCTCCGGGTGCTGCTCCACATACTGGAAGATCTTGGTGCTGACGGCCTCCAGGCCGTCCAGCTTCTGGGAGACCACCTCGTCCTTGATGGCCTCGTTGGCGGCGTGGATCTTGTCGATGTAATCCTGCCCCTCCGCGATCATCTTTTTTACCTCGTCGGAGAGGGCGCTGTTGTCCTTGTAGGCCGTGCGCGCTTTCTGCTGCGCGATCTGCTCCACCTTCTTCTCCTCCATGCGCTGATGGTCCTGCAGGTAGGCCTCATAGCCCTGGTTGGTCACAAACAGGTTTTTCCCGTTCAGATCCAGGTGTCCCTGGCGGAACATGCCCAGGCTGATCATCCGGCGCACGTCCTTCAGGGTGGCCGCCTCGCCGCGGTTCACGCTGGACGCCAGCTCCTGGATGCTGATGCAGGTGCGTGTGCCGAGAGCCCGCACATAATTTTTAAACCGCCGGATCCTGCCGAGCAGAGATGTGCCCTTCCAGAGGCACAGCGCGCTGAGCAGCAAAAACGGGATCTGCACCGCCACGGGCAGCATCACACTCTCGCGCGTCACCCCGCTCACGATGAGCGGGATCAGGATGCCGAGCCCAAAGCCGAAACACCCCAGCCCGCCCAGCGCGCTGAGCGCATAGCCGCCCGCCCGGGTGGAACCGCCGCCGGAGTACAGCTCGTTCTGAGGAATATCCCGCGCCAGCATGTGATCCGCCGTCTTCTTCTCGAACTGGCCGTTCCCCTTCCACGGGTTCTGCGCCGCCGGTTTGGCTTTCTGCTGCTTCGTCATGGACTCCGCCGTCTGTTTGAGAGCGTTTCCTGCACTGTTAATGCCGCGCGTCACGCTGTCCGCCGCCGAACTGACCGCCGAGCTGACCGCAGACCCCACGATGGTCTGGATCGACTGGCTCAGCTTGCTGAAATCCTCCGTGTCGATGGCGTCCTGCACCGCGTCGCTGATGATGTTTCCAATATCGGACCAGTTTTGTTTTGCCATAATTTTTCCCCCGCTGACTGCCGTCTTTGCTTTTTTTCAGACTATATGCTTACTATACCGCAAAATGGGGGTCTTGTATAGAAAAAATTTGAAAATACCTCTTGATTTTATCTAATCTACGTGGTAGTATTTCTTTAGTCCAATACGTAGTTTTTAAAACTACGTCAAACAATATTTATATATTTTCTGCACATCAGGAGGTGTTGCAATATGAAAAAAATAGCAATCAAAGATCCCGGCAGCGCCATTACCCATTTTATCGCCATGGTAATGGCCATCGCCGCCGCCCTGCCGCTGCTCATGCGGGCGGCCGGACACTCGGGCCGCACCTGCGTGTTCTCCATGGCGGTCTTTATTACCAGTATGATCCTGCTGTACGCGGCCAGCACCATCTACCACACATTTGACATTTCCGAACATGTGAACCGCATCCTGCGAAAGCTCGACCATTCCATGATCTTTGTGCTCATCGCGGGAAGCTACACGCCGGTGTGCCTGCTGGTGCTGGAGCGAAAGACCGGCCTCGCGCTGTGCGCCCTGGTGTGGGCCATCGCCATCGCGGGCATCGTCGTGAAGCTGCTGTGGATCAACTGCCCGAAATGGTTCTCCTCCGTGCTCTACATCGGCATGGGCTGGATCTGCGTGCTGGCCTTCACACAACTGGTAAACGGCCTGTCCCCGGCGGCCTTCGGATGGCTGCTGGCAGGCGGCATCATCTACACAGTGGGCGGCGTCATCTACGCGCTGAAGCTGCCGCTGTTCAACGCCCGCCACAAGGACTTTGGCTCCCACGAGATCTTTCATCTGTTTGTGATGGGAGGCAGCATCTGCCACTTTATCGTTATGTACTGCTATCTCTCCTAGAAATCCTGAGTTCCAGTACCGCATCCCAAATCGATCTGCCGGTACTTTCAACCGGCCTGTCAACGTCTGGATGCGGCCCGACGAGCTTCGGGATGCGGCCCGACGATGTTTGGAACCGGCCCGCACCCTGTAATATATTTCCCGCACGCGACAAGCCGCCCGGGCGTATACTGCTATCAGAACACGCAATCGGTTTTCTCTTACAGGCATCAACAATGGAGTGCCCGGCACTCCCCGAATGATATACTCCACTTCCGATTGCTTGTGATAGACAGATATCCGCCCGGGCGGGTTGTCTGTCCAGGGGCCCGGCCAATGCCTGCGCGCCCCTTACATAATTCTTTTCTTCTCTCCGTTCTGCCGCCTCTTGAAAAATCTCCCGCAGTGTTTACAGAAAATCTTCCCTGTGGGGCGTGAACACGTCCAGGGTAACGCCGTCCTCCAGGGCGATCATGCCGTGGGGCACATCTGCCTCCACGTAGAAGCACTCGTTGGGGCCAAGCACCTGCTTTTCCCCGTCCACGTTCACCTCGTAGGTGCCGCTGATGATATAGCCGCACTGGCGGTGGGGATGGCTGTGCACGGCTCCCTCCTGGCCTTTTTTCCACTGGATCTCCACCACCATCAGGTCCTCCAGATATCCCTTGATGGTGCGCACCGTCCCGTTTTCCAGCTGCACGGGCGTGCAGTCTTTTTCTTTTATGAACATTCTTCTTCTCCTTTCTCCTCGATCTGTTTTATAAAATCCGCGTGTTCCTTCGCATATTTATTATACACCTCCGACATGGCATTGCGGAAGCGTTCTTTTTCTTCATCGGAAATTTCTATGATCTGGGTTCCTGCGGCCACCGCCTTCTCGCGCGCTCGCTGACCCGCTCGTCCCACAGCCTGCGCTCAAAGAGCGCGGACTCCTGCGCGCAGGCGCGGATGATCTCCTGATCTTCCGCGGAGAGCTTATCCCAGGTGTGCTGCGAGATGATCTGCATCTCCGGCACGCGCGCGTGCTCGTCCAGAGTGTAGTACTTTGCCACCTCATAGTGGCGCATGGACGCATAGGAGGGCCAGTTGTTCTCCGCGCCGTCCACCGCGCCCTGCTCCAGCACGGAGTAGACGTCCCCGTACGGAACCCTGGCCGCCGTGGCCCCCATGGCCTCCACCATATCCGACATCAGCGCCGATTCCTGCACGCGGATGACCATGCCCTGCAGATCTTCCAGGCAGGTGATCGGTTTGTCAATGGTATAGAAATTGCGCACGCCCGCGCCGTACCAGGACAGGCCGATCAGCTCGCTGTCCGCCGGGATCTCCAAAAAATGCGCCCCGATCTCGGAGTCCAGCACCCGCCACATGTGGTCCTCGTCGCGGTACAGATAGGGGAGCTGCAAAAGATTCATGTCCGGCACCAGCTCCGCCAGCTGCGAGATGGAGACCCGGGCAAAATCAACGCCGCCGTAGCGCATCTGCTTCAGCACCTCGCTCTCCGGCCCGAGCTGCGCGCCCGAATGGATGAGGATCTCGATGCGCCCCTGCGTCCGCTCTTTGACAAGATCGGCAAAATAATAGGCTCCCTGGGTAGTGGGATAATCCTCCGACTGGTTCTCCGCATAATTAAACACAAATTCCGGCACCGCCGCCACTGTCCCGCGAAAGTGCCAGAACACCGCGGCGGCTACGGCCGCAGCCGCGGCAAACGCCGGAATCCACCATTTCTTCTTCATTTCCCAACCCCCAACTCCAATGCGCGCTCGCGGTACTCGCTGGGCGTCTCGCCGGTAACGCGCTTAAACACCCGCGAAAAATAGTTGGCGTCGTGGAAGCCCAGGCGGACGCCCACATCCTTGATGTTGACCGAGATGTCCGTCAGGAGCTTCTTCGCCTCGTCCACCCGGTACTCCGCCAGATACACCGTAAAGTTCCTGCCGAAGCACTGCTTGAAGATCTTGCTGAAATAGGCGTCCGAATAGTGCAGGGCGCCCGCCACATCCTGCAGGGAAATATCCCGTGTGTAGTTTTCTTCGATATATGTGCGGATCGTCTCCACCACCGCCTGGATGCGCACATTCTCGCTGCCGCGCTCCTCCGGCTCGCCCGCCGGGGCCGCACCCTCCTGGCGCGCGCGCATCCGCCTGCGGCTGCCGTCGTGTCCGGCCAGGCTGATGGCCTCCTCCAGCACGGCGATCAGCTCCTCGTCCGAGCTCGGCTTTAAAAGATAGTCCAGCGCGCGCACGGAAAAAGCCCGCTTGGCGTATGTGAACTCATCGAACGCCGTCAGAAAAATGATGCTGCACAGACTGTCCGCCTCCCGGATCTTCTCGGCGGCGTCCAGCCCGTCCATGCCCGGCATGTTGATGTCCAGGATGGCGATATGGCAGTGTTCCTCCCCGAACAGCCGCACGGCATCCTCCCCGTTCTCCGCCGTCACTACCTCCAGGCGGTCCGCAAAATGCTTCTGTATCTTCCTGGACACGGCCATCCGCTCGATGGGCTCATCGTCCGCTATCAGCACACGAAACAAAAGCTACGCCTCCCTTCGAATCATACAGATCCGGATGACCGTCCCCCGCCCGGGCCTGCTGAACAGATCCACCGCCCCGTCGGGGTACATGGCCAGTACCCGCTTTGCCACGTTGGAAAACCCGATGCCCTCCTCGCCGCCATCCTCCGAGAGCTGCGCCAGAAGGCGCTCGCGCACCGCGCTGTCCATGCCCACGCCGTTGTCCGCCACCGTGATGGTAAGGCGGTTTCCCCGCTGCCAGGCGCGGATCAAAATCCTTCCGCCCTCCACCTTGGGCGAAAGGCCGTGTATGATGGAATTTTCCACCAGCGGCTGAAAGAGAAACGAGGGAACCAGAACGGCCTTCGCGTCCACGCGGCAGTCCACCTTATAGGAAATGCGCGCCCCGAACCGCATGTGCTGCAGGTACATATAGTCCTCCACCACCTTCAGCTCGCGTTCCAGGGGCACCGCGGGCTGGTCGTTCTTCAGGTTGTAGCGGAACAGGTCGCTCAGGGCCCTGATCATCTTCTCCGTGATGTCCGCCTCCTCCAGGTCCGCCATCCCGCTGATCACATTCAGGGTGTTGAACAGAAAATGCGGGTCAATCTGGTTCATCATGATCTTTACCTTGGCGCTCTCCAGGCGGCGCTCCATCTCCAGCCGCTCCACCTCTTTTTCGTGCAGCTTTTCCTGCGCCTCGCGGTTCTCCTCCTGGGCCTGCACATACCGGCCCATGGCCTCTTTCATCTTGTTGAAAGCCGCCACCAGCTCGCCCAGCTCGTCCTGATTGTCCACCTTCACATCTTCAATATAAAAATCATTCGCCGCGATCTTGCGGGAAGCGTCCGCAAGCTCCAGCACCGGATGCGTGATGGCGTGGTTCATCATGCCGGCCAGCTCCAGCACCATCAGAAAGTCCAGCAGGATCAGCGCGATGGCGACGAGGGGAATCCCGATCATCCAGAAATATTTCGCGTGGTACGTGCGGTTTCCGGCCTCCATGCTCCCGATCATCAGGTCGTTGGCATATTCCAGCAGATACTTCTGCATGTCATACACCTCGTACAGGCTGCTGATGTATGCGGGGTCTTCCTCGCCCATCCGCAGAATGCCGTCGCGCCTCGTCTCGTAGACCCCGTGGCTGTTTTTGATGGCCCAGGTCTTCGCGTAGAGCTCCGGCCCCGCCGCCAGATAGTCCATGGGCAGGTTCTGCACGCTCGCCCGCGTCTGCGCGATGGCATCCTCCATCTCAGCCTTCTTTTCGGTGTCCGGGTTGCGGACGAACGACGCAAAGGACTCGATCTCCCGCTCCAGGTTCTGCACCAGGTTGCTGTTTCTGGAATTTACCTGTAAAATGCGCGAAAAGTCCACCATGGAAAACCGGATCACCAGCACGTCCAGAATGCAGGACAGCAGGATGATCAGCAGAGTTCCGCTGATGAACAGTGCTATTTTATTTCGGATGGCCAGGGCCTGCCAGGCCCGCGCGATCTTTTTCCGCACGGCAGGTTCCTCCCGCA
The DNA here is from genome assembly GCA_947630735.1 of uncultured Marvinbryantia sp. Lineage (GTDB taxonomy): Bacteria > Bacillota > Clostridia > Lachnospirales > Lachnospiraceae > Marvinbryantia. The sequence goes on along the minus strand of CANRIR010000001.1, from coordinate 93,965 downwards.
GATATTCTTTTTTCCTATCCGCCGCTTTTCTCTTTTTATATCTGTGACGCCAGGTACCGGTAAAACTCCTCTTTTTCTTCCCCGAGCTCCCGGTTCGTCAGCATGTAGCCGCGGCCGTCCGCAAGGAGAAGAAGGATCATGTTTTTCTCCCTGATCACACGGGCTATTTTTTTCCAGCTGACGTGGTCGGTCTTCCCGTCCGCCTGCACATAGATCTCCGAATCGCCGAACCACAGCTCCATATTTTTGGGGAGCTGGGCCTGCTGCCCGCGGGAGCGGATATACACTCCCACCGGCTGCAGGACCGGCACCAAAAGGCACGCCGCGATCAGAAGAAGTTTTACCGGCAGAGTGCTGACAGCCCAGAAACGGGCGGTCAGCGCAATGGCGGAAACCGCAAAGACGACGCTGCATACGCCCACCATCGAATGATAAATGCGGTGCATGGAGAGTCGCCACAGATCCGCGGCCGTGACGTCGCATCTGAATTTATATCTCAAAGCGCGCCTCCTGATATTACATGAGCATGTTCGGCAGAAACAGGCTGACTGCCGGCACAAAGGTAATGAGCATCAGCACAAGGATCATGCACAGATAGAACGGCAGGGTTGCCTTTACCACCTTCTCCATGGGCATCTTCGCAACGGCGGAGCCGATAAACAGCACGGCTCCCACCGGCGGCGTCAAAAGGCCGATGCCGCAGTTGAGCACCATCATGATGCCGAACTGGATGGGGTTGATGCCGATGGATGTCGCGATGGGTAGCAAGATGGGCGTGGCGATCAGAATGATGGGAGCCATGTCCATGATACAGCCCAGAAACAGCAGGATCGCGTTCAGCAGAAGCGCCAGGATGATCGGGTTGTCCGTGATGCCGATGATGGCGTTCGCCGCAAGATCCGGCACATGCAGGGTGGTCAGGCAGTAGCCGAAAATGCTGGACGTGGATATGAGGATCAGCACGATGGACAAGGTGTCCACACACTGCTCCAGAACCTTCCACACGCCCTTCCAGTCCAGGCCTTTGTAGATGAACACACTGACGATCAGACTGTAAATAACCGCGATGGCCGCGGACTCCGTCGCCGTGAACCAGCCGCCCACAACGCCCACCACCACGATGATGATGGCTGCCAGCGCCCAGAAGGAAACGGAAAACTGCTTGAGCAGATTCTTCAGACTGAATTTTTCTCCCTTGGGGTAATGCCGCCTCTTGGAGATGATGTAGGAACCCACCATCAGGGAAAACGCCAGGAGCGCGCCCGGAATATAGCCCGCCAGAAACAGGCTTCCCACGGACACACCGCCCGCGGACATGGCGTAGATAACCATGTTGTGGCTGGGCGGGACCAGAAGCCCCTCGCAGGAGGACGTGATGGTGACCGCCGTGGAAAAATCGCCGTCATAGCCCTGATCCACCATCATGGGGATGAGGATGCTTCCCAGGGACGCGGTGTCCGCCGACGCGGAACCGGAGATCCCGCCGAAGAAGTAGGACGCCACAATGTTTACCATGGCCATGCCGCCGGTCATCCAGCCCACGCAGGCATTTGCCAGGGCGATGAGTTTCTCCGAGATGCCGCCCGTGCCCATGAGGCAGCCCATCGTGATGAAAAACGGAACCGCCATGAGGCTGAAGGAACTGATGCCCTTTACCATCTGCTGACAGATGGCGTTCAGGGGAAGCCCCTGGTACAGCAGGCAGAACATGGAGGACAGCGCCACCGCGTAGGCGATGGGGAACCTCAGCAGGATCATTACCAGAAATGTGAGCAGCAAAACCAAAATAGCGCCAGTATTTACCGTCATGCGTTTTCCGCCTCCTCTCCGAGCACCAGTTTTTTAAGGTGGTTATAGAGCACTTCCAGCTCAAAAAAGATCATAAACACGCCCGCCAGGGGAATGGGTGCGTACATCCAGAACCGGGACAGCCAGGGCATGCTCACATAGGTGCCCTTTGCGCCCAGGTTGGAAGCGTACCGCCAGCCCACCACCACCATGACCACCGCCAGCACCATGACCAGCAGATCCGCCAGGAAATCCAGCACGAGCAGCACCTTTTTCGGCAGATAGCGGTCAAACGCCGTCATGCGGATGTGCGCGCCCCTGCGGATTGCCAGGGCCGCGGAGAGCACCGCCATGTAGGACATCAGCGTGAGGACCACTTCCTCGCTCCACGCCGGATCCGGGATAAACGGGATGTAACGCCCCGCAACCGCCATGCTGGTGATCAAAATATCCGCGATCAGCAGCAGCTTGCAGATAAACAGGTCTATTTTATAGATGACGTCATACAGCGGCTTGATCTTATCAATCTTTTGAAAAATACCGGTCATCTTTATCCTCCTTTTTGCAGTCCGGCCGCGCGGGCGGACCGCCTTCCTATCATAAACAGGCGCAGCGGGCCAACCCCGCTGCGCCCTGCATTCAGCCATCTTATGCCATCCTGCACAGAATGTCCGGCTTACTGCATATCCAGGATCTGCTGATAAAGATCTTCCAGACCCTTCGTGTTCTCCTCGATCACGCCCTTAACCGCTTCCTGCCACGGAGTAACGTCATCCACATCGATCACATTCACGCCGTCCGCTTTCAGCTGCTCAAGCACTTCGTCCTCCGCAGCCTGGGAACCTTCGCGGTTCAGCTGGGATGCGTATGCGCCCGCTTCCATGATCGCGTTCTGCTGGTTCTCGCTCAGCTTGTTCCAGGCATCTTCCGTGATGATCACCTGCACGGCGCCCAGGGTGTGGGCATCCAGGATCAGGTTCGGAGCAACCTCCGGGAACGCGTTGGACTTGTAGTTTGCGATGGGCTGTTCCGCGCCGTCCACAACACCCGTCTGCAGAGCCGAATACAGCTCGCCGAAGGATACCACGGTGGGAGACGCGCCCAGAGACTCTACCAGGCCGTTCATAACCGGGTCGTTGGACACGCGCAGCTTCATGCCTGCCAGGTCCTCCATACCGGAGATCTCATTGACTGTAAAGAAATGACGGAAACCTTCCTCGCCATACCAGAGGCCGCGGACGCCGCTGCCGTTCTCCACCGGCTCAAGCAGGAATTCCTGCGCCAGATCGGATGTGGCGAAGTTCCAGAAATGATCGCGGCTCACAAAGGTGTACGGCAGAGACAGCAGCATGGACTTCTGTCCGCCGTAGCTGGTCAGAGCGAACGCGGAGATGCGGGACATATCGATCGTTCCGCCGCCGCCCAGCATGGTGTCCAGCACGTCGTTCTCAGAACCCAGCACGCCGCTGGCCTGAATATCGATCGTGACGGAACCGCCGGAGAGCTCTTCCACTTTCTCCTTGAAATCGGTAGCCATCTTGCCCACGATGGTATCCAGCGGGTTCACCTCCGCGTAGACCAGCGTAACCGGCGTGTCTTCTGCTGCCGCTAATGTACCCATGGACAGAACCATTGCCGCTCCCAGGAGCACAGATAAAAGTTTCTTTTTCATGTTTTTTCTCCCTTCTGTTGTGTAGTGTTTTTGTTCACGTATCTATAAATTCAGTATACTAGCTGCCTCAAAAATCTCATACAGTAAATTTTTGAGATTCCTAGCACAATTCTGGCTTTTTGGACAAAAACGCTCTGCAAAAGGGAGTTTTCTTATGCATATTAGACAGATTCCGGGCCGCGCCGTCACAGCTCCAGGAACGCGAAGGGATCCTGGGGATCCGCGTGCAGGAACTGCACCAGCGACTGGGCGCACTTGACCGCCACCTTTTCCGTCCGCAGGATGCGCTTCGCCTCCCGGCGGTCCGCCAGGATCACTTCCATGTCCTCCGTGGCCTCCCGGTGGCGTCCGTCCGGCCTGCCGGACGCGTAGCCGTACACGATGCTCACCGCCTCGTCCGTCAGCCCCACCGTGGTATAAAACGGCCTGCGCAGGGCGGCGTCGCCCTCGTCACAGAGGGTTAGCTCCATGCCCGTCTCCTCCCAAAATTCCCGCACGGCCGTGCGCGCGATATCCTCACCGGGATCCACAAGGCCCGCCGGCATCTCATACACATAATCTCCCAGGGGATAGCGGTACTGCCGGATGAGCACCACCTTCTCCGGATCCTCCCGGCAGACGGCGTAGATCATCACCCCGTCCGGCGTGTTTTCTCTCGTGACGCACTGCAGCTCCCTCATCGGACGCCGGGAGGCCACATAATAGTGGAACGTCTCCCCGTCCCGCCGCCTGGCCGTCAGGTCGTACAGATTTAAAAACCGGTTGTCCGTCATCTTATCGATCCGGCGGATCCTGCCGCCGCCCGCCTCTTTGTCGTATCTTTTGTCCTGCCCGTCCATCACTTACGCCTCCTGTTCTTCCCACTCGTACACTTTCGTCCCGTACGGCGGCAGCGTGACCTCTCCTTGCACCTCATGCGCGGTGTCCAGGTCGGTCATGACCCGCTCGAGCCGGATCACACGGTTCTCTTTCGTGTAGTTCAGCACGAACAGGTACCTGCGGCTGCCCTTTGCGCGCACGGCCAGCTCACAGTCCTCCGGGAGCTGCACCACACTGCTCCAGGGCGACGCGGCCTTTGTGTACTCTAAAAACGCCAGCGCGTTCTGCCGCGTAAAGGTGCCGCCGAAGTGCAGCACGCGCCCTTTTCCGGCTCTGGTCTCGATCAGCGCCGGTTCGCCCTTGTAATAGTTGGAGCCGTACACCGCCAGCACCCTGGATCGCCCGCTCCCGGGCAATGTGCCGCCGCTTTCTGCCTGCACCGGGGATGCGCCGTCCTGTCCGTCCCGCAGGGCGAGCACATCGCTGAATATGCCGGCCTCCAAAGTTTTGCCGTCCCACTCCATCACGGAGGCGTCGTCCGCGGGCCCGATCAGGGTAAACTCCCGCACGTCCGTGCCGGTGAGATCCGCCAGCGGCCCCGGCATGGGCGCGGACGCGCAGCGGCCGCAAATCTCCTTCTGGCCTGCCCTCGCCCCGATGATGAGGGTCCCGCCGCTCTCCACATACTGTTTTAAGAGGGCGGCCCTTCGCTCATCCAGGATGACCGGATGGGGATAGACCAGCACCCGGTATTTTTCCAGCTCCCGCGCCTCCAGGCTGTCGGTCAGGTAGACCATGTCCATGGGCGTGTGCGAAAGCTGCGCCGCCGCGAAGATCCCCTGCTCGCTCTGCCAGGCCAGCCTGCCGTGCCAGACGTCCGCCTCCGTGTCCCAGAGGTTATCGTAGTCCTTCAAAAGGCCGAAGGACGCCACGTAAGCGGCCCCGCCCGCGGCGCTGATGGCCTGAGTCCTGCGCCAGATACGGTTTACCTCCTCCAGCTTGCGGTTGTCGCGGCTGTCGTAATCCAGGATGCCGTGCCAGTACATCTCCGTGCCCATATTGGCGGTGCGCCAGCGGAAAAAGCTCACGTAGTCCGCCCCGTGCGCGATGCTCTGCATGGCCCACAGCATCATCTGCCCCGGCTTTGGCGCGGGCGCTTCCATTTTGCTCACCCAGCCGTTCGCGCCCGACTGCTGCTCCATGATCCCAAAGTGGCGGCAGACGGAGCGCGTCTCACTGAGGTTGCGGCTCCATCTGCGGTCGTTCAGGTTGTCCGGGTCTTTGGGATCCTCGCCCAGGGCGAACGCAAAGTTCGGGTAGGAATCGTAAGTGTACACGTCCAGGCACTCGTCCATCATCCGATGGTTGTCCAGGTGCCCGAACAGGCCGTTGGTGGTGATGAAATCTCCCGGTTTTTTGTATTTTCTCAGGATCTCGCTCTGCATTTTGCAGAACCGGATGGTGCTCTGCGAGATGAAGCGGATGTAGTCCAGCTTCTGGTGCGGATTGCAGTCGTCCGAGATGGTGGTCCGGGGAATGTGCACCTCCCGCCAGTCGGTGTAGGTCTGGTTCCAGAACGCCGTGCCCCAGTTTTCGTTCAGAGCGTCCAGGGTAGTGTATTTCTCCATCAGGAATGCGCGGAAAGCGTCGTCGTCGCTCTTGGAATAAAACTCGTTCTCCTCGCAGTTGAACTCGTTGTCGATCTGCCAGCCGACCACGCAGGGGTGCCCGGCGTAATGCTGCGCGATCTTCTCCACAATGCGCGCGCTCAGTTCCTGATATTTGGGGGAATTGTAGTTGTAGTGCCGCCGCATGCCGTGGTGCAGCGGCGCGCCGTCCTTGCGGCAGTTCAGCACCTCCGGATATTTCTCCGTCAGCCATGCGGGCGGCGTGGCCGTGGGCGTGCCGAAGATGACCTTCATCTGCTCCTCCTGCGCCAGCTCCAGGAAGGAATCAAAAAATTCGTAGGTGAACTCGCCCTCCCGCGGCTCCACCTTGCTCCAGGCAAATTCGCCGATGCGCACCGTGCCGATGCCGTTCGCCTTCATCCTGCGCAGATCCTCGCGCCATATGGACGGATCCCAGTGCTCCGGATAATAGCAGACGCCCAGGCTGATGCCGTCCCATTTGTAATTCTGCTCCTTTCTCATCGTCATACCTCCTCGTCTTCCACTCTATCTACTTTAAATTTCCATCTTATTTTAAAACGACGCGCCGCCTATTGTCTTCCTCTATCCCGGAAGATCTGTGCCGCCTGCCGTCTCCCCCTTATCCCGGAAGATCTGTGCCGCCTGCCGTCTCCCCCTTATCTCGGAAGATCTGTGCCGCCTATTGTCTTCCCTTATTTTGGAGAAGGCCCGCGCACTGCGCCAGCCTCTCCATCAGATGGCCCAGCGCGTAATACAGAGTTTCGAAGTGCATGAACTGCAGGGCGTTCCGGTCCCACAACAGGCGGAACTGCGCCGGGAACTCCTCGTCCGCGTCCCAGAAGCGAAGCTGCACCGGAAAGAACGGGAACAGGTCGAACTGCCAGTACACATCCGCCCCCGCCGCAACGGGAAGGCGCTCTCCCCCGATGTCGGAGCAGGCCTTCCATAGAAGCGGAACCCGCCCCGCAAACGCGTCCGCATATTTTTGCGTGAACGTATCGGTGCCGGGGCTGCTCATCGTGACCTGCAGAGCGTACAGGGGAACCCACTCCCCGGAAAGCTGCGGCCTCCCCTTCGGATGGCACAGGGCGTCGTAGATGGTCATGACCACGTTGTAATCCTCGCAGAGCCGGAACCCGCCCGGTTCCTCTGCGGCGTCCACACGCCCGTCCGCGCGATTACACGGGGCATCTGCTCGGCTGCCTGTCCGTTCCTCTGCGGCATCCACACGCCCATCCGCGCGGTTCTCCGAGGCATCTGCTCGGCTGCCTGTCCGTTCCTCCGCGGCGTCCACACGCCCGTCCGTGCGGGCGACACGGTAGCGTCTGCCCAGAAAGGGGATGTACAGATAGTCCTCGTCGCACTCCAGATCGAATCTCTCTATGATCTCGGCCTGGTCATATTTTTGAAACAGCTCCCGGGCCATATAAACCTGCTTTGTGTAGTTAGAGTCCAAGCCTCTTTCCTCCCTTCCATTTTCCGCTGGCGTAGTGCGCGGCAAACAGCACGAACAGCAGCATGTTGTGGGCGATCATGCAGCCCCAGGCGGACACCAGGCCAAGGCCCAGAAGCTGCGTGCAGACAAAGGTTCCCGCGATCCGCGCGCACCACATGCCCAGCACATTATAGACAAACGGCGGCACGGTATTCCCCACGCCCTGCATCATGCCCTCGATGACGATGGGAACCCCATAGAACGGCTCCGAGACCGCCACCATGCGCAGCACCGTGGTTCCCAGCCGGATCACTTCCGGATCTCTGGAAAACAAGCACATCAGCTGGGGCGCGAACAAAAACAGCAGGCCGCCGGAAACGACCATCAGGCTGATCTCCAGCGGGAGGATGGTGCGCGCCAGGCGCTGCAGCCTCTCCTCGTCCCGCGCGCCCCATGCGTTTCCGGCCAGAGTGGCCGCAGCCGTCTGCATGCCCCAGCCCGGTATGTAGAACGCGGACTCCACCGTGTTTGCGATGGTGTGCGCCGCCGTGGAGATCTCCCCCAGAGAGTTGATCATGGACGCAAAAAATACATATCCCAGAGATGTGGCAAAGCGCTGCAGCATGTTGGGAAACGCCACCCGCAGGCAGGGTGCGAGCACCTGCTTATCCGGCCGGAAGCTCTGGCCCTTTGGCGAAACCTGGCCGTGCCGCCACAGCATCCAGGCGATGGCGGCTCCGCCGAAGGCATAGGCCGCGGCGCTGGCCACGGCCGCCCCCTCGATGCCCCAGCCCGCTCCCGGCACCGTGATGGCATGTCCCAGGAAAACCGCGCTGCGGCTGGGATAGATGAAAAAGAAATTCAGGACAATGTTGATCAGATTGACGGCGATCCCCACGCGCATGGGCGTTTTGGTGTCGCCCGCCGCGCGCAGCACCGTGCCGAATATGATGCTGGCCGCGCGGAACAGCATGGGCGTATACAAAATGAAGAAGTACCGGGATGCCATGGCGCGGATGCTCTCGTCCACCTGCATCCACACGGGGACGCGTCCGCTCAATCCAAGAGTCAGCGCCGTGAAGAACAGGCCCACCGTGACAACCGCCAGCACCGCCTGGCCCGACGCCTTCTTCGCGTTTTCCAGTCTGCCCGCGCCGATGGCCTGGGAAATATATGCCAGGAATCCCACTCCGATGGCGGAGACCGTGCTGCCGATCAGCCAGTTGACTGTGCTGGTGGCCCCCACCGCCGCGGTGGCCTGCGTGCCCAGCCTGCCCACCATAGCCGTATCGATATACTGCACCGCCGTCTGCGTCAGCTGCTCCAGCATAGTGGGCCATGCCAGCGCCAGTATGACCGGCAGCATTCCAAAGTCGCGCGCGCGCCTTTTCCGTCCGTCCCTTGTGTCTCTCATCTGTGCACACTCTCCATTCTCCGTGTTTCCATTTCATTTTATCCTATTTATAGGGAGTTTTCAATTACAAAACAACGGGGCCGCCGCGCAGGCAGTCCCGTCTCTATCCACAAATTCATATAGATTATCAGATTAATAAAAGACAATATTGTTTTTGTTTTTCTTCGGTTCCCTCTTTATTCTTTCTGTGGAATTGATCTCCTGCAGAAGTTTACGTTTCTCCTCCTCAATCTCCAGCAGAGACATGTTCTGATAGCGTTCGGGAATAACCAAATTATCATTTTCGTATGCAATCATCCGCCGTTACCTCCTTAATAAAGATATCAAAGTGAGACTGTATTTCCTGTAGTGCCATTATCTGTGAATCATTTTCATTATACCCCCTTTTCAAATACCCTTCAACAAGTAAATTGCCGTCCGGACGGATTTCTCTGTCCGGACGGCAATTCTACCGTCGCTGCTCTTTGTGCAGCCATTTTTCCGTTCTTATGCCCCGCCTTTTATGCGGGCATTTCCCGGGTTATTTCATGTTTTTCTTCTCTCTGCGCTTCTGCGCCGTTACCACGGCCGCCGTCCCGGCCGACATCACCAGCAGGAACAGGTATATCCAGTAGTTCGTTGCATCCCCTGTCTGCGCTGCCTTCGTGGTCGTCGTGCTCGGCTGCGTCTCCGTCTGTTTCTCCGTCTCCGTTATGACCTCCGACTCGATCTCCTCGATGTACGTGTTCGTGATCGTCGCGTACTCGACCGTGCTGTCCGATGATACTTCCACTGTCGTGCCGGTCCCGGATCCGTTCACATCGAACACGAACCCAAGGTCGTTCCCGTTCACCAGCGGGATCCCGTTCTCATCCACCTCGGTCACGTAGTAGGTCCGTTTCAGCACGCCCGGGTCCTCGCTCACCGGCAGCTCGATCACTACCGTCGAACTGCTCGTTCCGTTCACCTCGATCGGCACCATGCCGTACAGGTCGGTGTATTCCGGATCGTTGAAGATGCCCGCGTAGAACACGCCCGTCGTCGGGTATTCTTCTGTCGTCTCCTGGCTTCCCTTCTTGATCCGCTTCTGCACTGCCTTCGTGATCTGAAGCTCACCCATGTACATATATCCGGGCGGCAGCTCGTAGAACTGGTTGTTGAAGTTCAGCTGCCCCGAGAAGCTGTCCGTCTCTAAGGTCACCGCATCCCCGTTCGGGTAGTCCGCCCAGAACACTACGTCCCTGTAAAGCCCGCTCTCGATCGCGTTGCCCTCCGCGTCGGTCTCCGACACGTAGTAGGTACCAGCTCCGAGGTTCTCAAATACCGCTGCCGTGCTCGTCAGCGACATCGCGCCAAAGTGCACTTCCTTCACCGGGCTGATCCGCTTCGTCCTCGCCTCGTCCGCGAACAGCGCTACATAGAACGTCGCCTCCTGGCCGCCGATCGCTGTGCCGTCCGCGTCTACCTGCGTCTTTGTCACGCTGATCCTTCCCTGGTGGCTCTGCGGCTTCAGGCTGTCCTCCATCAGGTATACCGTGCTGCCCGCCGCATCCGTCGATGTCACCGCATCCGTCGTGATGCTCCCGTCCGCGTTCACCGTGAACGTGATGTCCGTCGCTACCAGGTAGCCGTCCGGCGTGATGCTCTCGCGCAGGGTGTAGCTCTCCCCTGCCTTCAGCCTGCTGCCGAAGTCGTGCGTCTCGCCCGCCTTCGACGTCCAGCTGTCTACTACATTTCCATTGCTGTCAAGGAGCTCTAGGACTGCCCCTTCTACTTCCTCGCCGGTCCCCGTCTCGGTCTTGTTCACGTTCAGGTGGATCTGGCTGTCTTCCACAAGGTAGGTGGTGTTCCCGTTCTCATCCGTCGTGCTCGGCATGCCGGTGGTGACTGTCCCGTCCTCCTCGATGGTGAACTGGATGTCCGTCACGTAACCGTAACCGTCCGGCGCCACTTCTTCCCTCAAGGTATAGCTCTCGCCCGGGATCAGCCTGCTGCCGAAGTCATGCGTCTCGCCCTTCTTCGACGTCCAGCTGTCCACCACGTTTCCTTCGCTGTCGTATACCGTGAGCTGTGCTCCTTCCACTTCCTCGCCTGTTCCCACGTCGGTCTTGTTCACGTTGAAGTGGATGTCCGGAGTCGGCGTGGGTGTCGGGCTCGGGGTTGCTTCCGGTGTCGGCGTCGGTGTTGCTTCCGGCGTCGGGGCAGGCGTTGCCTCCGGGGTTGGAGTCGGCGTCTCTTCCGGCGTCGGGGTAGGCGTTTCTTCCGGTGTCGGGGTAGGTGTCTCTTCTGGTGTCGGCGTCGGCGTTATCTCCGGTGTCGGCGTCGGCGTTGCTTCCGGTGCCGGGGTTGGGGTTGGAGTCGGCTCCGGGGTCGGGGTATGGGTGTTGGTGATGGTAAATGCATAGTCAACACCTTCCGCCGTAGTATCCCGTTTTATCTCAACCGTGTATCCATCTGGAACCGGCACTTCTTTGACAGAATATTCTATCTTCTCTCCGGTACTGTCGTACTTCGGAAGATCCGTCCATTTAACACTCCAACTGTTCGCTTCACTTAAAGCTACCGTTTTATTTGCAACTTCATTGCTATTTGCTAAGAGCTGCACAGTTACAGATATCGGACGTATGTTGTCATCATCATCGTTGTCATTCCATACCTTCTTCACGGAAACACTTACTGTTTCTTCCTGGACTTCACTGTTTACAAACTCCGCAATCGTTCCGTTTGTCGTTGTATCTGCCGTATAGGACACGGTTACATTCTTCTTGCCCGGTTCCGCAGCAGGTGTCACATCCACTGTAACAGTATATTTGCGCGTATCATATTTGATATTCCCGCTTACACCATCCTGCGCTCCTGTCGGAACAGTCTCCGTGATAGTATATGTGTAGCTCTCGTTCTCTGTGTACGTGATCGTACCAAAACTCTTTTCGATCTCCGTGCTGTTTTTCAGCTCATCTTTCGTCACCCAAATGGTCTTGCTGATTCCGTCCGCATCTGACGGCATCGGAGCACCGCCCTCAGCCTCCAATACGAAGGAGAATCCACCATCCGGAATTATATCGTTGCTGCCGGCATAGATTTTTTTGACTTTCAATTCAGCGCTTGCATTCTGAACTTTATAATTCGTGAAGGTAGCGGTAAATGCAGCATCATTCGTATCTGTCCATTGCTGTGCATCGTTCACTTTATATGAAACTTTAGCAGTTTTTATATTATTGTTTGTCGATACACTTACCTTTACATGATATACTTTCTGATCATAAATTACATCTGCAAGAACACCTGTGCCTGTTGTAACCTCTGTAATCTCATACTCATAGTCACCGTCTTTGCTATACGTAATTTCTCCAAACGGAACTGGAGACGTAGTTCCAGCATTTATCGTCATACTGGTGCTACCATTCGCACCAGACGGCATCGGCGTTTGAATACTCGGAGTTACATTATTCTCTTTAGCTGTCAACGTAAATACAAATGCGTTTGCACCCGTCGGGAAAGCAGCGTCATATGTTTTCTGCACAGAAAAGTTTGCGCTTCCATCTGGCACATATATATTAGTAAACACAGCTGTATACTCTGAGCCCTGTTTAAGAGTATATTGTCCTGACGCAGATCCTGCGTTCTGTTGCTCTGCAACATATATTGCAGCACTCTTTTCTCCCGTATTGGGATTAGTTGCAACATCTACGCTAAAATGATATATCTTTGGATCGTATGTTACCCCATGTATCTTGCCAGGATTTTCTGTAATGGTGTACTCGTAAGTGCCATCTTTTTCATAAGTGATTTCACCAAATGTGTTTGTTGCACTCCCTGCAACAGTTCCTGTTACTTTAATTATCTTTTTCCCCTCGCTGGAACCTGCAGGCATCGGTGTGGAAATAGTTGGAACTACACTATTTTGACCTGCAGTGAGTGTAAAGGAGAACTGTTCGTCCTCTGCTGTCGGGAATGTACTATTATAATGTTTTTCTACCTCAAATTCCGCAATTGCTTTGTTACGTGTATTAGTGAATTTCGCTTCCGGAATCGCACCCGCATTCGTCACTACAATTTTTCCTGTAGTACCGGAACTAGAAGTAAGCACATATCCATTTGCATCTGTCTCTTCCACCTTATAGGTAAGGCCTACCGGAAGATTTTGAGCCGTTTGGGTTTCATTCCCCTTAAGTTTAAATGTCGAAACACCATCCGCAAATTCCATGTCTCCATAAGTGCCATCAACTGCATCTGCTCCGGTACCCGTAAGGGTAACCTTGAAAGTAAATTCATCCGTATTTTTTGTATTATTACCTGTAATTGTCTTTGTTACTTTAAGACTGCCAACCTGCTTTGAATTGGTAATAGTGGCAAAATATGTACTATTTTCATCATCCGATGTGAACACAAGCCCATTTTTTCCTTCAACACCATCCGCCGTAATTTCAATCTGGTATACAACAGTTGACAATATATAACCTTCTGGTGCTTTTGTTTCTTTCAAATAATAATTTCCTGCACTAAGCCCACTAAAGGATACTTTACCATTTATATCTGTTGCAACTGGACCTACAACTTTATGCTCTTCTTTACAATCGTCATTATTATAGAGAGTAAATTCCGCACCTTGCAATAAGACAGACGCATCATCTGCATCTTTTTTTATAATATGAAAATCCTCTTTTGCATTAGGAACGTAAATATGGTCTCCTGCAAGATACATATCCGTACCAGTAGTTCCATCTGAGCTGAAATAGAACTCCCGAGGCTGCGGATCAAGTGCATAGCCACTTGGTGCAGATACTTCCACTAGACGATACCAAGTATTTTCATATAAACCTACCTCGGTTGTATCAGTCTTTACCGTATTAGAATTAATTTCCAGTGTTCCATCTGTGCCCGTTGTCAAAATATATTCCTCACCGGACGTTCTTGTCATAGGCTCATAGACACCCTGGGCATTCTTTTTATCAAGACGATACTGGGCACCAGCAAGACCATGTTTCATAAAACCTTTTCTATATTTGTGCAGTGTAATGCCCAGCAAATCTCCAGATCCTGCTCCATTTGAGGTAACATAATAATTTTTAGAAACTTCTTTCGAATAAGTTGTTCCTTCCACTTCAACAGTATTACTGTAGTTCACATCACCACTTGATCCTATGACTCTTGCATCATACTTAATTACAATATGATGTTCATCTCCATTAAAGACTGTAATTATCAAATCTCCGTTTTCATCATAATCATAACCATAACCTTCTTCCGAAGAAAGTATCTCACCATCGCTCGTAACAGTCAACGTATCCGGAAGGAAGCGCAGATTTTCCATACTGTCCTTAAATTTAAGTTCTGTAGAACCCTGAAGAAGTTTAAATTTATCCTTATTATAATCAATCGTAAAGGATAAAATATTTGCTTCTTTAGTATAATCTCGAACGGCATCTTTCGTAAGCGGTTGATAATCCCATGTTACAGTAACGGAATCTGATGCACTTCCAAGATTTGCTATATTTGTAAAACCATTTGGTTTTCCATCTGTATCTTTTTCAAGAAGTTTTTTGAGTGCATCCTCATCCGTAGGAATCATGCAATAAACAAGGCCATATCTCTTATAATAGGTACCATCTGACTTTTGAGGAATATTATTAATTGTAAAAGTCAACTCACCCGCCTCAGAACTATTCACAACCACGCTGGCACTTCCAGCGTTTGCAGAATAAAGTTGATTATCCCCGGCGAGAAAAATCGGCGCAAATGATCCATAATATGTCAACTCATTCGGCAGAAACGTATCTGTGATTGTAATAGAATCTGTTATTATACCCTCAAAACATAACCCGAAATAAAACAGTGGATATGTTATTTCATTACGTGTTACTTCCTTCACAAATGGGTCATCTTGAATATACCAGGTATAGTTCCCATTATCACTCCAATTTTCTGTTACTAAAACCTTATCGATAGACTGATCCGCAATCGTAACAGACGTGCTGCTGCTCTTATCAGACTTCACATGCTTAACAGTATTCGTATGTGTGCTGACATTCTCCATTTTCAGCCATTGGTCATTTGTTTTAGTAGAATAGTCTATTGTAATAACATGAGGTTCCCCATCGCTTTTCGCAACCAGTCCAAATATCTTTTGCTCTGTGGTCGCTTCCTTAGGATCAATATTTCCATTTACATGATAAAATTTAAATCTATATCCGGCTGTCTTAGGTGGATTAGACGCTACCCCCTGATCTATGGTATACGAATCCCCTGATATTTCTTCAACATCATACCATTCATTCTCACATAGGCCATTGACAGTAAATCCTCCGTCTAAAAAATCATATACATGACCTGTATAACCATTCACATTGGCAAAATATTGAGATGGCAGAGTATCCTCCAGTGTACAATCATTTACCGTTCCAGTAACAGTAAAATCAATATGCCATTTTATGGTTTCCTTTGGATTCAAACTATCAGCAACGGTCTTGACCAACTCCACATCTCCGCTTCCCGGTACTGTAGCTTTTCCGTCATCACCAGTTCCATCAAATTCCGCATGGTTTGTTACATCCTTACTGCCAACTATATCCAATGCGTTTATCTTGGTATCATACTTAATCTGAACATATGCATTTTTTACATCATCTTCAGAGCATCCATGATTAATCAGCAAGGTTTTCAAATCCTGTATTGTCCAAGATGTTTCATTTGAAATAATATCTTGCCATAGAATATTGATCGGATCTTTAGCTGCTCCGTCCTTTGGTGTCACTATAATCTGAAGACCGTTTCCAGAATATTCCAATCCCTCCGTTTTCAAGATATCTGTAACCGACATACCAGGCTTAATAGTTTCTATATGATCTTTATTGATGTCAATAGACCAACTGATATTTTTATATCCGTTTTCATCTATAGTTTCCCCAACTGTTCCATCACTCTTATCAAGCCTGTAATGTGATAAATGTTCCACTTTGTCATCATCACTGCCAGGTTTGTGATCTTCACCCGGAGTTGCTGTTACATTATTTCCTGTAAGCGTCGCGTTATTATCAAAAGAACCATTAACTTTACTGTAATCCACATCCGCAGTATACTCAATAATGTATACATCTCCATCATCCATTGATGGAATATTAAGTGTAAATCCTTTTTGAGATTCTGCTTTCGAATTTACTGTCACGTCTGAAACTTCTGTTTTTCCATCTCCCGTTTTCTTGTAAACCTTAAAGTCATTATTCAAGTTCAACGCAGACCCAGTCATCGTATCATCTACAAGAACATTGGTGTTTTGGCCAATTGAAGTAACTGTAATGGTGTATGTTACTTTTCCTGTAGCTTCATTATAATCCGAAGATTTTTCTACTGTTACACCATTTTGGGATTCAAAAGTGACTTTCTTTGTAGTGCTGTCTGTGAATGGAAATTCTGTAGTTGTCTCTTCTCCCGTAAAAGAAAAGCCAAACTCCAGTTTAAATTTTACATTCGTAGAGGCTGTAAACTTTTCATAATTACTATCCTTTGAAAGGTTAATGTGTAAATAACCCTCATCATCTACAGAATATACTCCCTGAACATCATATGATTTTCCGTCTGTATCCTTGATTGTGACGGTCATATTTTGACTTGCGAAAACAGTTGCCGGAAATCCTGCTGGTAATTGATATACATACTCACCAGAATCATCCAATTGGAGTTGCTCTCCCTGTTCCGCAAAACTCAACTTTAACGTATATTGCTTGTTAGGCTCAATAATATAGGCACCATCCTGCGTAACAGCACCCACAAACTCGACATCTGTAATAAAATCTTCAAGATCTTGAAATTCCCCATTAAGTCCTGTCAGTAAAATAGGTGCATTAGGCTTTTTTGCAGCATTTAAAACAAATGCATACGGTGAAAACTCACTCGAAGTAAAACCCACAGATGCAACACTGCCGTCCTCCGTCGTCTGTACGCTGTTCGCTACAATTTCTGCTACGCCATTGTCCACATGCACCACGTCATAGGACTGCACTTCCACGTCTTCTTCCACTTCCAGCACAGGCTGCTTGAACTGCATGGAAACCGTCACGGTTCCCGCTTCCGGCTCGATGCGTCCCTCGCCTGCGGATGCCGCTGTGAAATAGATGTCATAGAAGACATAATCCAACACCACGTCCTGTCCGGCATAGGCCGCTTCCAAAACTGCAGCCGCCTCGTTATATGCAGGCGTGCCCGGCTCCATGTAGTCTGCATGGATCTGTGCGTCCTGCGGAAGGTTCGCCGCCACGTCCGCCACCGCAGTGATGATCACGCGGCTGTCCTCATATGTAAAGTTGGTCTTCGGAGCTTCCGTCTCGGTTGCGGTCTCTGTCTCTGTCTCGGTCTCCGCTTCCTTCTCCGTTACCGCCTCTGTCTCTGTCTCAGACTCCGCCTCGGTGGTCTTTTCCGATACGGCTTCTGTCTGTTTTTCTGTCCCGGTTTCGGTTTCAGATTCCGTCTCCGACTCGTTCTCTGTCGCAGCTTCATCCGTGGCTGCCTCGGTCTTCCCCTCCGACGCATCCTCCGT
Source organism: uncultured Marvinbryantia sp. (assembly GCA_947630735.1). Classification (GTDB taxonomy): domain Bacteria; phylum Bacillota; class Clostridia; order Lachnospirales; family Lachnospiraceae; genus Marvinbryantia. Next base: position 76,676 of record CANRIR010000001.1, on the reverse strand, counting down.
CACCTGTGTTTCCGTGGCCGCCTCCGTGACCGCGGTTGTTTCCGGCTCTGTCTCCGCCGCAAGAGTTCCGATCGAGCTCTGCTGCAGGAGCATCGCAGCTGCCATCAGGACAGCCAGGAAACGCTTTGTTCGTCCTTGCTTCATGGTAAATCCTCCTCTCAATGTTGCATTTTGTTGCTTTTTGGGATTGTTCTGTGACCTCAAAAACACATCTTCGCCCATGTCCCATTGCTGTACAGATGGCTGAATCTGCTTTCTTAGTCAATTTTTGTATTTTTCAAAAAACGTGTTTTTGTACAAACTTTTTTGAAATCTGTACATAAATTTCTCTGTTTTATACAAAATCAAAACAATCCTGTAGTTTTTGACTTAAATTATAAAATACTTTTTTTGAGATTGCAATCGTTATTTTGAATATTTTTACGGTTTATTCTTTATGAATTTTGATGAGAAGATGAAATTTTTCGCACAACTGTGCGGAATCGGAAGTGCCCAATGAACTGCATCTTAAGAAAAAAATAAGAATTGCCGCACAGGCAGATCTCTCTGTCCACGCGGCAACTCATTTGTCACTGCTTTTTATCTTGTTGTTTTATGCGGGATCATCTGTTCGTATGTTTCCGGTCTCTGCGCTTCTGCGCCGTTACCACTGCCGCCGTCCCGGCCGACATCACCAGCAGGAACAGGTAGATCCAGTAGTTCGTTGCATCCCCTGTCTGCGCTGCCTTCGTAGCCGTCGTGCTCGGCTGCGTCTCTGACTGCTTCTGCGTCTCCGTTTCCGTCATGATCTCCGTCTCGATCTCCTCGATGTACGTGTTCGTGATCGTCGCGTACTCGACCGTGCTGTCCGATGATACTTCCACTGTCGTGCCGGTCCCGGATCCGTTCACATCGAACACGAACCCAAGGTCGTTCCCGTTCACCAGCGGGATCCCGTTCTCATCCACCTCGGTCACGTAGTAGGTCCGTTTCAGCACGCCCGGGTCCTCGCTCACCGGCAGCTCGATCACTACCGTCGAACTGCTCGTTCCGTTCACCTCGATCGGCACCATGCCGTACAGGTCGGTGTATTCCGGATCGTTGAAGATGCCCGCGTAGAACACGCCCGTCGTCGGGTATTCTTCTGTCGTCTCCTGGCTTCCCTTCTTGATCCGCTTCTGCACTGCCTTCGTGATCTGAAGCTCACCCATGTACATATATCCGGGCGGCAGCTCGTAGAACTGGTTGTTGAAGTTCAGCTGCCCCGAGAAGCTGTCCGTCTCTAAGGTCACCGCATCCCCGTTCGGGTAGTCCGCCCAGAACACTACGTCCCTGTAAAGCCCGCTCTCGATCGCGTTGCCCTCCGCGTCGGTCTCCGACACGTAGTAGGTACCAGCTCCGAGGTTCTCAAATACCGCTGCCGTGCTCGTCAGCGACATCGCGCCAAAGTGCACTTCCTTCACCGGGCTGATCCGCTTCGTCCTCGCCTCGTCCGCGAACAGCGCTACATAGAACGTCGCCTCCTGGCCGCCGATCGCTGTGCCGTCCGCGTCTACCTGCGTCTTTGTCACGCTGATCCTTCCCTGGTGGCTCTGCGGCTTCAGGCTGTCCTCCATCAGGTATACCGTGCTGCCCGCCGCATCCGTCGATGTCACCGCATCCGTCGTGATGCTCCCGTCCGCGTTCACCGTGAACGTGATGTCCGTCGCTACCAGGTAGCCGTCCGGCGTGATGCTCTCGCGCAGGGTGTAGCTCTCCCCTGCCTTCAGCCTGCTGCCGAAGTCGTGCGTCTCGCCCGCCTTCGACGTCCAGCTGTCTACTACATTTCCATTGCTGTCAAGGAGCTCTAGGACTGCCCCTTCTACTTCCTCGCCGGTCCCCGTCTCGGTCTTGTTCACGTTCAGGTGGATCTGGCTGTCTTCCACAAGGTAGGTGGTGTTCCCGTTCTCATCCGTCGTGCTCGGCATGCCGGTGGTGACTGTCCCGTCCTCCTCGATGGTGAACTGGATGTCCGTCACGTAACCGTAACCGTCCGGCGCCACTTCTTCCCTCAAGGTATAGCTCTCGCCCGGGATCAGCCTGCTGCCGAAGTCATGCGTCTCGCCCTTCTTCGACGTCCAGCTGTCCACCACGTTGCCCTCGCTGTCGTATACCGTGAGCTGTGCTCCTTCCACTTCCTCGCCTGTTCCCATGTCGGTCTTGTTCACGTTGAAGTGGATGTCCGGCGTCGGCGTGGGTGTCGGGCTCGGGGTTGCTTCCGGGGTCGGCGTAGGCGTTGCCTCCGGCGTCGGGGCAGGCGTTGCCTCCGGGGTTGGCGTCGGCGTCTCTTCTGGTGTCGGGGTAGGTGTTGCCTCCGGAGTTGGCGTCGGCGTCTCTTCCGGTGTCGGAGTAGGTGTTACCTCCGGGGTCGGCGTCGGCGTTGGGGTCGGCGTCGGAGTAGGCGTCGGGGTGGGTTTACGGGTGTTGGTAATAATAAAGTTGCCATCCTGATCTTGGGTAACGGCTGTCGTATATCCTTCCACAGCTGTCTCCTCCACAGTATATTTGACCTCTTTCCCACCTTTCAGCTTCGGCAAATCTGTCCACTCATATTCCCAACCAATTTCCCCATTCAATGTAACTTGGCTGCCGTAAGCTGTCTTTGTCGTGCCATCCGTACTCTCGTATAGCTGCACTGTTACAGATGTGGGGCGATCTGTACTGTTGTCACCAACCCACACCTTTTTTACAGTTTTCTTAACCTTCTCCGGCGTGTGGGTATTTGTCAGGGTGGTTAATATTCCATCTGCTACTGTTTCTGTCTTTTCGTTTGTCAACTTATACCCTTTTTCTTTAAGACTGTTTTCATCTTCTTCCCAGGTATATTGAATCTGTACCGCCTCACCATCGACATTCTTGTATTTCGCAAGACCACTTACTTCTCCACTCCAATTGTTCCCCTCATTTAACTCCACTGTCGTTTGGGTTGCAACACCATCTTTATGCAAGGTTACTGTGATACTTGCAGGTCTCGTGCCGTCTTGGTTCCCGGCATCATCCCACTCCTTCTTCACCTTTGCTTTTACTGTCTCCGGTGTATGGGTATTTGTCAGAGTGGTTAATATTCCATCTGCTACTGTTTCTGTCTTTTCGTTTGTCAACTTATACCCTTTTTCTTTAAGACTGTTTTCATCTTCTTCCCAGGTATATTGAATCTGTACCGCCTCACCATCGACATTCTTGTATTTCGCAAGACCACTTACTTCTCCACTCCAATTGTTCCCCTCATTTAACTCCACTGTCGTTTGGGTTGCAACACCATCTTTATGCAAGGTTACTGTGATACTTGCAGGTCTCGTGCCGTCTTGGTTCCCGGCATCATCCCACTCCTTCTTCACCTTTGCTTTTACTGTCTCCGGTGTATAGGTATTTGTTAGTGTGGTCAATATACCATTCGTGACTGACCTACTAGTATATCCTTCTGGCATAGGATTTTCTACCCAAGTATATACAATCTTTGTGGTTGTATCATTTTCAGTTTTGTTTTCTGGAAGACCACTTATAATTTCACTTGTCCACTGATTTGCATCATTCAGTGTTACCGTATGCTCTGTCTGTTCTCCGTCGGCATACAAAGTTACTGTGATGCTCTCTGGTCTTTTACCATCCTGATTGCCCGCATCATTCCAAACCTTTTTCACCTGCACACTTACCGTACCAGGTGCGTAAGTATTTGTTAGAGTAGTGACTCCCTCGACTGTATTATTACCAGTTAACGCATAGCCTTCCGGCAAAGTACTCTCTTCCCACCTATATTCGATAGGAACAGACGTTCCGTTTTCCATCTTGTTTTTCGGTAAGTTTTCAATTACTTCACTCGTCCAGTTATTTGCATCATTAAGCGTTACCACATGCGCTGTCGGTTCGTCATCTGCATACAAGGTTACTGTAATGCTACTTGGTCTTTCACCATCTTGATTGTTCTTATCATCCCAAACCTTTTTCACTTGAGCTGTTACAGTCTCCGGTGTATAACTGTTCGTCAATGTGGTTATAGTACCGTCTGTAGCGGTGTTGGTCAGCGTATATCCATCTGGCAAACCGCTTTCTTCCCAAGCATATTGTATTTCCACATTGTCCTTATATTTGGGCAGATCCGTTACAGTCTCGCTCCAGCTATTGTCTTCATTCAGTATAACTGTTTGTTTTGTCTCACTGCCTGCTTTCAATGTAACAGTAAGGCTACTCGGACGCTTTCCATCACGATTTTCATCATCGTCCCATACTTTTTTGACAGTTCTTTCTACAACTTCTTCGTTCGTAACCGTTACAGAAAAGTTAAACTCTTCTTCCTTTTCCCCGTCTTCAATCTTCTGTCCAATTACACCTGAATAGGAAACTGGCTCACCTTCTTCATTATTACAAGGCTCTAAGGTTGATTTATAAGTTGTACCTTCCGGGAAACCGATTTCCTTCACTGTAAACTTAATGCCCTTGGCAAGATTCACAATAGTATGGGTTTCACCCTGAGTCAAGCTCAGAATTACATGCCCTTTCTTAACCAGAGTAGCACCCGGTTCTTCGTCAGAAATCACGTCCGCATAATATCTTGTCTTATCCTGTTTTTCTACTGTGACCTGATTCTCAAGGCTGTCAACTTTTGCCCCTTCTGCTATCTCCAGATCAACTCGAATGTTAAAAGTATGTGCATCGCTTGTATGATTCGGAACTAACTTTGTGACTGCAAGACTGCCAATCTGCTCTGTCTTCTTATTCGTCACAACGATGATCTGCTCATCTTCGCCCGTATACTTGAAGGTGTAATAGTTAGTTTTTTGCGATTCCTTACCATGCTCTCCAATACTTTCCAATTCATATCCGGCTTTTAGTGTTTCTACTACAGTATATTCCTGGTCAACCTCTAGGAAACCTTCTTCCTTCCCATTAACCGTCCGCTTAGTAGCAAGCGGCACAGATTCTCCTTGCTTCACTACAAGAGAATCGCCAATTTTAGTCGCCGTATTCACATTGTCCGCATTGACTTTTCCCTTATAGAAAGTAAATTCAAATGTTACATCCTCATCTACTCCCAGATCGTTGCCATCCTCATCTATTACTACTTTTTTGATAGAAGGCTCACTCGGGATTGCAACACCTACTTTCGGTGGTTCTGCAGTAAGCTGAACAGATCCACAATAATAGCGGTAGCCAAAGGAATTCCATGCAAACTCACCCGGATCCGCGTCATCTTGAATCCGTCCCTCATAAGCCACAGTAAGTGTAGCTTGAGATGGCAAAATCACACCAGCCTGCAGAGTGTCATTAATTTTTAAATTGCTATCGAATCTGATACGGAAAGATCTGTGAATACTCGGATCATACTCACGCACCCAGTCTGTACCTTCTCCATTCCAATCAGTATCTGTAAACCTAACTTTGCTGCTATACTCCACAGTATAATCTGCAGGATTAAATGTATATGAACCACCATCTTTTAAAGCCATCGTGATTGTAAACGACGGATTGTATGGAAGTGTTACCGTAAATTCACTTCCACGATGGTCATTTTTATTAACTACACCCAAATCTCCAATATAGGGCATGGTGTCTATCATTACAAATCTTTCGTAATCATTCTGGCTGACATTCTTCACAGTATTGGTATACAACACTTCATCTTTTTCACCGTCTGCCGTTGCCTCTACATAAATGAAATGGTGGTTGCTGTCGATCAGATTTCCTTCACCATAGTTCGACGTATTATCCTTTTCTGCAATTGTTTTTCCAGAAATAGAACCATAGTCGCCTAAAATATACACACTATCCGTTCCAGTAACACTATCCCACTTGCCATCCTTTTCCTGAAGCTCCCCATGTTTTACATTATTTCCGTTAAAATCCTGCTCCGGATTCAAGTTCGCTTTATTGATAAAAGAAGAATATAATTCTTTCCCGGATGTATTTTCTGTGATAACTGTCAAAATTGCATAACCGCCAGCCGGAATAGCAAGATCTTCTCCAGTTAATCTCACTGAATATACATTATACGCAACCTCATCCCCATCCATCTGCGGAGCATCTTGTTCTAACTGGATAGTTGTATTTTTCTTTTCTGTCTTGGATGAATCATAAATTACGTATTTATAGGATTTTGTTGTGTCAATTGTATATGGGCTCTGCATCATATCCGTTATGGTATAATCTACCATCGGAATCGCTCCAAGCGTATTTTCCAGTTTCACTTCCCACTTAATGGATGCCCCTGGCTTGATTGCAGAATTTTCTTCCACTTTTAGCCAGTCTGTTGTCCCCGGATTATTATACTCTATGGCATTCTTTGTAATACCCGGTACAATCTGCGCATATGGTTTGATTGCCACATTTGACTCGATCCAAGAATATCCATCATGCGTTCCTGCGTCGTTAGAACTGCCATTATTCTGTGCACCGGAAACCTCACTTACATTTACTGTCCAAGACTCCGTGTCATTCAGTTTCGTACCCTCTTCAGCAGCAAGTGAAATCGTATTAACCATATTTTCGTTAATATGTGCATCTGTATAGTCTTTATCAATCTTCCCTAAATATGCAAATACAATGCCATCATTTGGTTGAAGAGTAATACCATCCCCTTCACCAAATGTAATCGTAATTATTCTCCCATCTGCTGTACTTGAGAATTTTCCATGTATCCACGTTCCACCACTGGCTCCACCAGAAAAATACTGCATCGCGTTATTAGCGGGTTCATCTGCGCTAGCCACGTCATATGAATAATCTTTTGTCCAACTAGGAAAATATTTACATAAACCACCATAAGATACTCCCTCTGGCAAAGTATCAACAGCTTTATAAACCTTTACCGGAGTTTCTCCCGTATTTCTAGCCAACATATAATATACTACATACATATCCTCAGCTGATCCAAACAGATAGCGGCTTTCCGGAAGAGGCTTATAGTCCTGAACAACATGTGTCCCAATCCCGACTACGCCTTTTTGCATATCAATATATTTATTTTGATCCTTCTTAGGCTCCACATCCACGGTTATTTCATTTGCGCCTTCAAAAGTAAATTTATTAGAAAATTTTCCGTTCCCATCTCCATATCCCGTATTACTCAATGCATCCAAAAACTGCTCATAGGTTTCCCCGTTTGGTACCTGGAACCAAATTTCCTGCGTTGCTTTTGTATGGGCAGGTATTTTCATCGGCGGCCAAGTGATTGTCAGTTCATTGGAATTAATCACATACGATGTCATTCCAGAATTATAATCCGGGTCACCTTCTGATAAATAATACTGCTTAAATCCAGGTTGCTCCGGTGTTTCCACAACTTTGATATGAGACTCATCAAACCACATATTTGTACGGAACGTGCTGTCCTTACTTTGAAGGCCTTCAAACATATCCTTCGCATTTTTCACGACAACAGGATTATCCGTAGGATTATCAATCGCTAGGCTGTACTTAATCCAGCCATCTTCTTCAAAGAAAGCATGATCTTGCCATTTATTCGTTTCCTGATCGAATACTTCTTTTTCTGGTTTGATTCCGTTCTTTTTTTCAACCGTAATTGTATGATCGTCCCCATACCCAGAATTTGTAGATGCTTTATTGGTCAATGAATACTCCTTTGCAACATCACCTAAAGCATCTAAATCAACTAAAACATAATATACGAATTCTAATTTTGTTTTAGCATTTACGTCACCAAGCACTACTTCAACAGTTGTTGTTCCATCTTCATTTATGGTCACTTTTGCCATCTTACCACTTGCAATTTCAACACTATCTTTTGATTCCTTTACTGGATTTCCATTTACATCCAGCAGAACCATACCTTTTGGAATAACGTCTGTAAGAGTCTGTGACTCTAAAGACGTCTCTTCCTGGTTATCAATTGTAATAGTATATTTAACTTTTATCTGATCGTCTTCTTCGTTTTTTTCTCCTATCTTTTCAAACTGAATCTTAGGCTTTACATAAGAAACCGTTTTATCCGCAACCGCAAAATATTCCGCTTTGTTGTAAAAACTTGATAACGAATCGTAATTGTACGGATATAAGGCCTTTAACGTCGCCTCGTCTGCAACTTTTGTTTTTATTGGGGAAAGTGTTACCTTCTCCTTTGCATTTACTGGTCCGATTGTGTCTGCAGACCAAGTAATAATAAAGTTTTTATTATTTGAATCGTATGTCACAGTCGCTGTTTTTCCACCAACTTGCGCCTGTTTTCCGCCAGCAGCCTGGGCATCCTCCTTCGTAATCTCTGTCCCATCGTCTGCAAATAAACGCAGACCCGTTGGCAATGTATCTTTTATTTCATGCTTCGGTAAAGTAGCTTCTCCAATATTCGTAAATTCTACTGTATACGTAAGGTCATCGCCAGCTTTTACACTGTCCTTATCACTCGTTTTACTTGTATCAACACTTGGCTTGTATGTGACAGTGGTTGATACGCCAGCTTCAGACTCCTCATATTGTTTAAAAATAGAGAATGCCTCAAAATCAACATCATTGGTAATCTTTGCTTTTTCCTCCTCCGAAACGTCAATCCCCGTTTTCGCATCTTCCGTTACCAATATCGCGTCCTTGTCTACTGTCATTTTAAAGGACGGATGCGGCATCTCATTCGTACAGTCTTTAGGTGTTGTTCCATTCGGATTTTTAATACACACAACATATGTAATAGTTCCAGCGGTGGTGTCTATTGCAAACTCTTGCACTTCAAAATTCTCCGCTGATATATCCGCTTTCGTATTTTCAATCTTACAAATTACATTCCCATTTGCATCCTTAATTTCACCAGTAGATGGATAACAAACGTATGCTTTATTTGGGTCAAATTTCAATCCAGCCGGTAATTGAAAGGTATCTGTGAAGGTTACATAATTCGTCCAGATTTCACCTTGCTTTTTCTCTACATTATTTGTAGACTCATTACTAATCTCATAAACCAGATCAGCAGACAAATGCCCATTCTCTGGTTCTACCGTTTCCAGATTTACAGTCTTCTTTACGTCACCCCAATCAAACTTCGCAGTCCAATTTAATTGTGCCGATTCAGATACACGAGAATTAGTATCTTGGCCCTCCGTGATGCTCGGAGTAACTTTCACTGTCGTCCCACTCTCCGGCGTTATACCATTAGGTGCTATGAAATCTAAATTAAAAGAAACAGTTGAACCCGGATTCATAGAAAATTCCAGATAATATCCTGTTTCGTCCTTCTTCAAGGTCACCGTTACCGAATTTCCATCAGTACCATACTGTTTTGAGGAATTCAACTGATATTGGCCACTATTTGCATCCCAAAAGTTCAAAAACTGAACTCCTTCCAAAGAACCTAAATCCAGTCGGAAAGAAGCTTGTTCAAAACTTTCACTCGTAGATGCTGTTGCAGTCACAGTAATGCTCTGCTCAACACCAGACTCTGCATTCCCATCGTTTTTTGTTGGAAACACATCCACTGTAGTAGACTGATCTACTTCCTCATTGTCTATCGGCATCGGCACGCCACTCAATATGGTAGCGAAAGTCCCGTCGGTATATGTAAAGTTGGTTCCCGAAGTCTCGGTGGCAGTCTCTGTTTCTGTCTCCGCTTCCTTCTCCGTTACCGCCTCTGTCTCTGTCTCAGACTCCGCCTCGGTAGTCTTTTCCGACACGGCGTCTGTCTGCTCTTCTGTCCCCGTCTCAGTCTCAGTTTCGGTCTCCGACGCAATCTCCGTCGCAGCCTCTTCTGTGACAGTTTCCGTTTCCCCCTTCATTGTCTGTGTTTCCGTGGCCGCCTCCGTGACCGCGGTTGTTTCCGGCTCTGTCTCCGCCGCAAGAGTTCCGATCGAGCTCTGCTGCAGGAGCATCGCAGCTGCCATAAGGACAGCCAGGAAACGCTTTGTTCGTCCTTGCTTCATGGTAAAATCCTCCTCTCAATGTTACCTTAGAATTACTTTTTGGCCTCATAAACTCCATTCCGCCCACCTTCCATTGCTGTAGAGATGGCCAAACTGGTTTATCAGACCTGTTCATATATATTATGAGGTTAATATATATTGCATGAAAAATTAGAAGAAAACTTTCGTGTTCTTTTGCAGTATGTATAAAAATTATGGCTAAACACGAATTACGCTTTGTGGCAATTATTATAAACGATTTCCCAGCGGATTTCAATTCTTTATTTCTATTTTTTATGAAGATTTTATGAAATTTTTTTAATAAAGCTTCATGAACGCATCAAAAAAAGAGGCCGCAAAAGCGCGGCCAATTTTTTAACATATTTTATGCTGTTTTAACATTTCTTTGTTTTTTATATATTATTATGTTCTAAAATTTCTACGGCCCTCTCTGTGTTCCCTTATCTCACCGTCAGCCTCATACTTGTACTCACAGTCCTGGCCGTCACGGTAATGACCGCACTCCCTTTCTTCTTCGCCGTTACCAGGCCGTCGGCGCTCACCGTGGCGACCGAGGGATCCGAGGATTTATAATAGAATATGCCCGCACTGCCCGCCGGATAGCGCTGCGGCCGGAGCTGATAGGTGGCGCCCACCAGCAGCCCGCCCGTGGCGCGCACGTTTATGATGGCCGTCAGGGACGGGACGTTTACCTTGATCGTGATCCTGTGGTACAGGCTGCCGGATCTCACATAGACATTGGCCGTGCCCGCATGCATCCCCTTGATCGTCCCGTTCTGGGAGACCGCGACGATATTGGGATTGCCGGAGACATAGCTCAGCTTATCCTGGGTCGTGACAGGCGTGATCACCGGTTTCAGGACAGACGTCTGTCCCACGTCCAGCGCCATTCCATTGTGCAGTCCCGAGATGGCGGTGGTGTGGATGCTGCCGCTCTGCACGTAGAGAAGTATTTTGGCTATCGCGCCGCCCTTCGTGCCCGCCGCGATGATCACCTGTCCTGTTTTTACTCCTTTTACGTTGCCTTTGGTATCCACAGTGGCGATCCGCTCATCGCCGGACTTCCATCTGTTGATATAGTCGCCCGTGCGCATGCGCACATACGGGGTGAGGCACAGGGTCTTCCCCACCTGCAGCGGCACTCTGTTTATCGAGAAGGAGGCCGCCGCTTCCAGCTTCGGGAGGGTTGTGGTCTCCGCAAGGCCGCAGACTTTGCAGGTTTTCCTGGAGGAACCCGCCTGGAATACGGTCGCCGCCTTGATCGTGACAGCCTCCCCGAAGGAATGCGCCGTCTTCGGCACCGTCTTTTTGGTGCCCGCCTTCAGGTCCCCGCACACCGTGCATTTTTCGTAAGATACGCCGGTGGATGTGCAGGTGGGGGCCGTGGTGACCTGCTCTTTATAGGAATGCGCTTTTTTCGGGATGGGCGTCTGCGTGCTCTCCCCGCAGATCACACATTCTTTATACACCGCTCCCTCTTTCGTACAGGTGGAGTCCTCCGTGCGGATCGTCTTGAAATCGTGGGCCGTGCATTTCTGGAAATGAACGGTCACGTTCATCTCCGTCTCCGGATAGCCTGTGTCGTAGACATAGACCAGGTCCTCCGGTATGGCTTCCCCCGTGAACAGGATCGCTGTGCCGGAGATTACCGCGCCCCGCGGCAGGGTGACGATCTTTACCCGTCCCGCGTTTGCGCTGCCCACGATCTTTGTAAAGTCGGCCTTCCAGCCTGTGTCTGTCTTCGCCAGATTTGCCGGGCGCACCTGATCGCCGCAGTATAAAACGCTGAGTCCTGACAGGCCGCTCACATTCAGCCCGGAGAGCTGGTTGCCTTCGCAGCTCAGCTCTGCAAGCGCGCTGTTCCCGCCCAGGGCCAGGCTCCTCATCTGGTTGTACTGGCAGGACACGGCGGCGAGCTCCGCGTGATTGGTGATATCCAGGGCGATCAGCTCGTTATACTGGCAGGAGAGCGAGATCAGCCCCCTGTTCCCGGAGATATCCAGCGTGGTCAGCTGGTTGTCGTAGCAGGCCAGCACTTTCAGAGCCGCATTTTTGCTCACATCCAGGCTCTTCAGCTTGTTCTCAAAGCAATATAACTCGGCGAGCTGCGGATTGCCGCTCACATGCAGGCCGGTCATGCCGTTGTTCTGGCAGTACAGCACGGTGAGGTTCGGCGCGCCGGACACATCCAGGTCCGCAAGGACGTTCCCCTCTTTATACATTTCCTGCCCCTGGCAGTACAGCTCTGTCAGCGCAGAATTTTTGCCCAGTTTCAGGCTGCTCAGCCAGTTAAACTCGCAGTGCACGCTTTTTAGCCGCTCGTGCCCGCTCAGATCCAGGAACGCGATCTGGTTATAATAGCACTCCAGCTCCGTCAGCAATGGATTTTTGCTGATGTCCAGGCTTGACAGTTTATTCTCAAAGCAGATCAGCCTTGTCAGGGAAGGGCAGGCGCCCACGTTCAGAGAGGGAATGGAATTGCTGGAGCACTCCAGCTCCTCCAGTGCCGGATTTCCAGAAATGTCCAGACTGGTCAGCAGGCTGCCGGAACAGATCAGCGTTTTTAAATTCCGGTTTTCTTTGATGTTCAGATTGCTTTTCAGCCCCGTCTGGGAGACGACCTGGTCCATGACTGTCCCTTCCACGTGCTCCGTCTCGGTCGTCTCGTTCCCGCTGCAGTCCAGGCTCTCGAGCAGCGTGTTCGCGCGCAGGTCCAGAGCCTCCAGATGGTTGTGGGAACAGTTGAGCGTCTGCAGGGAGGTGAAGTATTCAATCCCCTTCAGGTTCCGGATGCCCTTGGACGCACAGTTGATATAAGTGACCGCGCTGATCTCCTGCGCGCTCAGCACCTTATCCCTGTTCGTGTCAACGCTGCTGGTCACATAGGCGCGGAAATTGCTGTCCGGAAAGCTGCTCTCCGAGATCTTAACCCCCTCCGCCGCCGGTACATACGAAGCTGTCAGAAGATGCTCCAGATCGTCCAGATCCGCCTCGCTCACAGCCTCTGTTTCCGGCGTGATGATGATCTCCTCCTCGCCGGCGGGAACCGACGGATCCGGCCCGTTCGCACCCTGCTCCGTCTTTGCCGCGGCGCCTGCCGCTTCCGGTTCTGTTTCCGGCTGCGCGGCGGCTGTGTCTGTGCCCTCTATTTCGATGTATTGCTGCGCGGCACCTGTCTCCTCTGCCACAGCCGCGCCTGCGCCCGTCTCCGCCAAACCAGGCACTTCTGCCTGTACCGCCGCCGCTGCCCCGGCACCCGCCGTTCCGAGGCCCTCAGGCACCTGGGCAGCCGTCACAGAGACGCCCTGCACCGCCAACAGTCCCGCCAGTATCATCGCTGCAAATCTGCGTTTCATCTTATCATTCCTTTCAAAAAACCCAAAACCAGACTTCTGCTCCTCTGGCATTCAGTATAACACAACCTTTTCTGTGCTTGCAACTTTTCTTCAGATTTTGTATACTGGAAAAAAATATCTATGTGAAAAGAGGCTCTGTTATGCTGCGTTTTATTATCGTTGTGATCACGGTCGTCGGTTTTCTGGTGCTTACCATACCGGTGCTCATCGCGGAGTGGATCATCGGAAAGTTCAATCCCTACATGCGGGACATCTCCTCCCTGCGCATCGTCCAGGGCGCGTTCCGGCTGATCCTCTGGGAATCCGGCGTGAAGGTTGCCGTCTTCGGGGCCGAAAACGTCCCCAAAGATGAGACGGTGCTCTACGTGGGGAACCACAACAGCTATTTTGACATCCTGATCACCTACTGCCGCTGCCCCGGCCTGACCGGCTACGTGGCGAAGGACAGCATGGAAAAGATCCCCCTGCTGTCCCTGTGGATGAAGCGCCTCCACTGCCTTTTCCTCAACCGCACGGACATCCGCGAGGGCTTAAAGACCATCCTGACCGGCATCCAGCAGATGAAAGACGGTATCTCCATGTGCATCTTCCCGGAGGGCACCCGCAGCAGAGACGGAAAAATGCTGCCCTTCAAAGAGGGCAGCCTCAAGATGGCGGAAAAGACGGGATGCGCCATCATTCCCATGGCCATTACCCACTCCGCCGATATTTTTGAAAATCATTTTCCGAAGATAAAACCCACCCGTGTGATCCTGCAGTATGGGCAGCCGATCTACCCCAACGCCCTCTCGAAGGAGGAGAAGAAGTTTCTCGGTGCCCACACCCAGAAGGTCATTCAGGAAATGCTGGACCGCGCCGATCAGCTGTGATCAGATCTCCAGCTTTGTTTTCTGCTCAAAGCCGTCCGCCATGTCGAACGCCCGCACCGCGTCCATGTTCGCCAGGTAGAAGGTGTCGCCGATATACAGCCCGCGCACGTCCTCGTACTCGTACCAGTAGTTTGACTTTTCGCTGCCCTCGGACATATTGTAGGCCAGCTTGTTCCGAAAGCCCTCCTGCTCGTCGTAGGAGAACACCAGATATTTGTTGTCGCACACAAATCCAAACAGGTTTTTGTCCGGGTCGATCAGGATGGACTTGTAGTCGGAAAGCCCCGGGCAGTAGTCGGCGTCTTTGATGATGTACCGCTTCACTTCCGTCACGTTCGCCGGGTCGGAGATGTCGAACATGGACAGCTTGATGCCCGTTGTCGCGCCGGTCCCGGAATCCGCGTCATAGCCGATGCCCAGCAGCCGGTTCTCCCCGTAGTAATGCAGGTAGGAGGAAAACCCGGTCACTTTCAGTTCGCCCAGGATCCGGGGATCGGCCGGATCGGACAGATCCACGGAAAACAGAGGATCCGTCTGCCTGAAGGTCACGAAATATCCGGTATCGCCCAGGAAACGTGCGGAGCGGATGGTCTCGTCCGGCGCGATGTCGCCGATCTTTCCCGTCAGGTTCATGTTCTCGTCGTAGATGTAGAGCGCGTTCACTTCATCCCCGCTGTTCCAGTCGGTGGCCACCACACGCAGATAACCGTTGTACTCGTCCAAAGAGAAGGTGTCGTTTAAATACCCTTCCAGGCTGCACGCCCCCACGCCGCGGATCTCGCCGTCCCGATAAGAGAATTTCAGGATCTCCGTGACGTCTTTTCCGTTTTCCCAGCTCTGGTTGCAGATAAAAATGCTTTCCGTGCTCACATAGAAATGGTTCACACCGGAAACCACCGCCTTGTGGCTGACCGTCCGGCCGGGATCCTTCACGTTCACGGAACCGATGACCAGGTAGGACGTGGACTGCAGCGTCTTCGGCAGATAAATGTCGGACACCGGCATAGCCGTGCCGTTGACCAGGGGCATGATGCCGCGCTCCGCGGAATTGCCGATCTTTGGCTGGAACTGGGTAAACAGGTAGATGTAGTCGCCCACCTTGCGGCTGCTGTGATAATAGCCTTCCTGCTCCGCGCAGCCCAGCAGCTTCGGCGCTTTGCGGTCCGCGATGTCATAGGTCCACACCTGGGCGAAGTCGTAGTCCTGGGTGGTGTACACATCGGGCTCCTCCTCCAGCATGGCGGTCTTGCTGCCGCTGGTGATCACGTTCAGCGTATCGCCGTCCACATACATATCCCGCACCGACACGCTCAGATCCTCCGGCACCAGCGACTGGATGAGGGCCAGCTCCTCGCCCTCGGCGCTGATGATCTTCACGGAACTGTTCCGCTTCAGAATATAGATATATTTCCCGTCCGTCTTTACAATGTCACTCTCGTCCACGCCCAGCTGCCGCAGATTGGTGGAGGAATAGCTCCCGCTTTCCGCTCCTGCCCCTGCCGCCACGGGCGCGTTTTCCGCCGCCACTTCAAATGACGCATCCTCCGCGATGGCCATTGCCTGATATTTGACGTTCACGCCCATGTCATAGCCGTTCTGGTTCTGAAACTCCACCAGGCGGTTGTAGAGCTCCTCCGCGCTTCCCACGGGGGCGATGCCCTCCGCCTGATCCGGCGCGGTTTCATCCGCCGCTGCCTCGGCTGTGTCTTCCTGATCCGCGGCGGCCAGATCCGCTCTGGCAGTCTTCTTCACGGGAGCCGCGGCCTCGCTCACGGCAGTCCCGGCTTCTGCCTGATCTGCGGCGGCTTCGTTTACCGCTGGCTCGTCTGTGTCTGCCTGATCCACAGCGGCTTCGCTCTGGGGCACCGTGAACAGTTCCTGCTTTAAGGGCATGGTGCTGATGGCACTGTCCTCCTGCGCGGCCGGTTCCGTCTCCGCTATCTGTATGCCCGTTTCCATCTTTGCCATCTGCACGCCCGCTTCGGCGTTTTCCTGCACGCTCTGCTGAGCCGCTTCGGTGTTGTTCTCATGTGTAAGTTCCGTTTCCATCTGTAATGACTGGTCAGACTGGACCGGCAGGAGCGTTCTGCGCATCTGCACGGCCCCTATCTGGTGCCCCGCCGCAAAGATGACCAGCGCGGCGGCCGCGGTCTTTGCGATGCGCAGGACGGTCTTTCGCCATTTCTTTATGGGAACGATCTTCCCGCTGCCCTGTCCGGCGCTCTCCCCGGCATGTTCTCCGGCATTCTCTCCGGCATGTTCTCCGACATTTTTTCCGACATGTTCCACGGCATGTTCCGCAGCGCTCTTTTCTTCAGTGCCTTTTGACGCCGCAGTACTCTTTCCTTCGGCGTTTTTTGCTGCCGCGATACTTTCGTCCAGCTTCTTTTTTATGTTTTCCGGACTTAAAGAGTCCGGCACCAAGATCTGCTCCTGCGACTGCCGGATCCTTTCCATGATCTCCTGCTCATTCTTCTCCGTAAATTCCTGCCCGTTTTTCTCCATGATCTCCTGTCCGTTCTTTTCCCGTTTCTCCCGATCCTGTTCTCCCATCATCGTTCCTCCTTACCCGAGCCACGCCGCCATCTTTTCCAGGGCGCGCTTGTGCTTTGAGCGCACAGTATTGTCGTTCATCTGCATCGCCGCGGCGATCTCCCGGCTGGTGTAGCCGCCGAAAATGCGCAGGGACAAGATCTGCCGCTCCTCATCTTCCAGCCGCGAAAAGGCGGCCCTCACATCCATTCCCTCGTCCGCGTCCCCAAAGGAAGCCGCCAGTTCCTCCGGCAGTTCCTCCGTCCTGTCCACATACTCCCGCAGCCGCCTGCGGCACTTGTTGGACAAGATCTTAAAGATCCAGTTCTGAAATGATCCTGTCTTTTGCAGGGAACCGATCCCGGCCCACGCGTCCGTCACGGTATCGCTCACCGCGTCCTCCGCGTCGTGGCTGTTCTTCAGGGTATACAGGGCGAACCGGTACAGCTGCTGATACACGCCCCGGTACAGCTCGGCGAATGCCTGCGTATCTCCGTTTTTTGCCTGTTCCACTAATTTTATCTGCTGTTCCATAAAACTACCTCTAAATTCACAAATGACTATATCATGATATGTCTCCGGCAAATGCCCTTTACATACATATAGTGTCAAAAACGTGTGTATCTGTTGCAGGAAAAGAAAAAAATTTTTAAAGATCTGCGGGGCATGCCTCGTTCAAAAAATGGTACCAGTACCCGGTCAATGCCGGGCTGCCCTGTCCGTTCACCGCACTTCCCTGTCTGTCCGATGCGCTGCTCTGTTCATCCGCCGCGCGCACACAGCCTACTTCCTGCGGCTCTGCGCTGTCTTTAAAATAGGGGAACCCGTACATCCGGGCCATCTGCTTTTCCTGTGGGTCGCGGCCGGTCCCGGGCACTGCCAGCACGAAGCGTCCGCTTCTGTGACAGCCCAATAGCAGATGATGATATCTCGCATATGCCTGCCGCACAAAGGTATTCCGGCCAAAATGCCACTCCCCGCTCTGCAGAAAGGACAGATCCTTCAGCGCGATCATAATGCACTGGGTGATCTCATCGTCGGCGAAGGGCCGGACCTGCGGATAGTGGTTTAAAAACTGCTCCCAGCGCTGATAGAGGCTGCCGGACGGCCGGGCGCTTCGGGCGCTGTCCCAGCCTGCACTTTGCACCTGCTCCGCCGCGGCCGCCTGTGTTTCTGCACGGGCATGCTCCGCCGCGATTTCCGGTGCGATCGTCTCCGCTTCCGCACAAGTCTGTCCCGCACCGGCCGCCTGCGCATCCGTCTGTTCCTGCTCCGCTGCGGTTTCCGGTGCGATTGTCTCCGCTTCCGTGCAGATCTGTTCCGCACCGGCCGCCTGCGCATCCGTCTGTTCCTGCCCCGCTGCGGCTTCCTGCGCGCCCGTCTCCGTTTCCGCATGGGTCTGCCCTGCTGCGGTTTCCTGCGCATCCTCCTCCGCTTCCGCACGGGTCTGCTCCGCTGCGGCTTCCTGCGCGCCCGTCTCCGCTTCCGCATGGGTCTGCCCTGCTGCGGTTTCCTGCGCGCCCGCCTCTGTTTCCGCACGCATCTGACCCGCCGCGACGGCCTGCTCCCGCGCCGGTTCCTGCTCCGCTGTTTTTTCCGGCAGCACCCGGAAGCGCTCCGCCGCCACCGGCTCGTCATCCCACACCGTTATGTAATTCTGCCCGTCCGCGCTCTGCAGCCAGATGCCGCGCACGTCACGGATGGAATAAGAAGTGCCTCCCACCGCGGCCGCCGGATAACCGGCCTGAAATTCACAGGCGCCGCTCTGCGCCTGCGCGGTTCCCAGGGGGATGCCCAGGATCTCCTGCCGGTCCCGCACAAATCCATACACCTGCAGAGGATCCGCGCACCCGGAGGGCTGCAGGCGGAGCCGGATGCGGCAGGCTCCATTGCGGATCTCCACCTTCACAAACCCGCAGTTGTTCTCTTTTCTCCCTTTCCGATACTCATAAAGATAAGATACAAAACGACGATATTCTGACACGTACTCACTCCACGTCTCCGTTTGCATAAGTATATGCCAGAATATCGCCCTTCATTCCCGCGGCAGAAAAGCCGCCGCCTGTGTTTTATTTTTTGGTCTTCGGTGCCTTTGTCCCCTGGCCCGGTTTCTTCGTCTCCTGCTCCGGTTTTTTCGAGGTGCGGGGAGCGCGCTTGGTATATTCAAACACCATTGCGCCGTAGGGCGGCAGATGGTATTCCAGATAGTACGGCATGCCGTCGCACTCGCCCTTCGCCGACTGGAGCACTTCCGGCTGCGGCTGTCCGTGCCCGCCGAACATCTCGGCGTCGCTGTTTAAAATCAGCCTGTAACTGCCCTTCTGCGGCACGCCCACCCGGTAGTAATCGCGCGCCATGGGCGTAAAGTTGATCACAAACACCAGGTTGCGCTTCCCGTCGGCCGAATGGCGGATGAAGCTGAAAATACTGCGGGTGTTGTCGTCCGCGTTGATCCACTCGAACCCTTCCCAGGAATGATCCAGGGTGTGCATGGCCGGATTCTGGGTGTACAGGTGCAGCAGCTGGCGCACATAGTGCTGCAGCTGACGGTGCTTCTCCTCGCCCAACAGATACCAGTCCAGCTCGCGGGCCTCGCTCCACTCCTGGAACTGGGCGAAATCCTGCCCCATAAAGAGCAGCTTCTTGCCGGGGTGGGCGAACATATAGGTGTAGCCGGCCTTCAGGTTGGCGAATTTGTCGTCGTACAGGCCGGGCATCTTATTGATCATGGAACATTTCAGGTGCACCACCTCGTCGTGGGAGAGCACCAGGATAAACTGCTCCGAGAACGCGTAGGTCAGGGAGAAGGTCATCTTGTTGTGGTTGAAGCTGCGGTAGATGGGATCCAGCTTCATATAATCCAAAAAGTCGTGCATCCAGCCCATGTTCCACTTCAGGCCGAATCCGAGGCCGCCGTCCTTCGGCGCGCCCGTCACCATGGGCCACGCGGTGGACTCCTCCGCGATCATCAGCACGCCCGGGTTCCTGCCCGGCACCACGCTGTTCAGATGGCGGAAAAACTCGATGGCCTCCAGATTTTTGTTCTCGCCGTAGATGTTGGGCACCCACTGTCCGCCGGAGCGGCCGTAGTCCAGATAGAGCATGGATGCCACGGCGTCCACCCGCAGGCCGTCGACGTGGAAATGTTCCACCCAGTACAGCGCGTTCGCGATGAGGAAGTTGCGCACCTCGTTCTTTTCAAAGTCAAAGACCTTCGTGCCCCAGTCGGGATGCTCGCCCTTGCGGGAATCCGCGTACTCAAAGAGGGGCTGCCCGTCAAACTCCGCCAGGCCGCAGGCGTCCTTGGGGAAGTGCGCCGGAACCCAGTCCAGAATGACGCCGATGCCGTTTTTGTGGAAGTAGTCCACCATCCAGGCGAAATCCTGCGGCGTGCCGTAGCGCGCCGTGGGGGCGTAGTAACCCGTTACCTGATAGCCCCAGGAGCCGTCGAAGGGATGCTCCGCAATGCCCATCAGCTCCACATGGGTGTAGCCCATGTCCTTCACATACTCCGTGAGGCGCTCCGCGAACTCGCGGTAATTGTAAAAGCCGTCCGGCTTCTCCTCCGTGTAGGGGTGCTTCATCCAGGAACCGGGATGCACCTCGTAGATCGCCATGGGCATGGAATCCAGGTCCTGCTCCCTGCGCTTCGCGAGCCACTTCTCGTCGTGCCACGCAAGATGCGAGATGTCCGCCACGATGGACGCCGTGCCGGGGCGGAACTCCGCCTGGTTCCCGAAGGGATCCATCTTATACAGCTTTCTGCCGTCGCGGGTGCAGATGAGGTATTTATACATCGCCCCGGGCTTCAGGCCCTCCAAAAACAGCTCGTAGATGCCAAGCGGCTCCAGACGCTTCATGGGATGCGCCGTCTCGTCCCAGCCGCAGAAGTCTCCCACCAGATACACCGACTCGGCGTGCGGCGCCCACACCGCAAAATAGACGCCCTGTTTCCCGTCGATCACGGCCGGGTGCGCGCCCAGCTTTTTGTAAATGTCATAATGATTGCCCTGTCCGAACAGGTACTGATCCAGCTCTCCCACGCGGACATCCCACACGTTTTTCTGCTCCTCTGTCTTTTTCATCTCTTTCTCCTTATTCTTGATACAAAATACTTGTGCCGCAGGCGTCCAGGGAAACCTTCACTTTCCCGTTTTCCACGGCCCGCTTCTCTTTGGTGACCCAGTCCGTCAGCTCCGCCGCCCCCACGGGAACCGGCACATAGATCTCCGACGGCGCTTCGTCGTTGTTGACCGCCACGATCACAGCCCGGCCGTCCAGGATGCGCGCGAACGCGTACTGGCGGTTCATGAGCAGCAGTTCCCGGTACACGCCCTGCACCAGGATCTCATTGTCCTTTCGCAGCTCGCCCAGCGCGCGGATGTATGCGGTCAGCTCCGGGTGCGCGTTGTTTTTCCTGCACTCCTCCACCAGCAGGCGGGGCCGCAGGGAGTCGTCGCTGCCCTGCTCCTTTCTGCCCTCGATGCCGAACTCGCTCCCGTAGTAGATGGAGGGGATGCCCGGCAGGGTGTAGAGCAGAGTGTAGACCGAGCGGATGTGGTCTTTGTTGTTCAGCTTGGTAATGATGCGCTCCACATCGTGGTTGTCCACGAAGGAATACAGCTTCCTGCCGCGGTAGATGCCGCCGTTCTCGTCGAACTCCCGGCGGATGGTGTGGGCGATCTCAAAATAATTGTGGTCGTTGTGCCCGGAATACAGGCCCTTGTGCAGCTCGTAATTGGTGACGGAGTGCAGCATCTGGTCGTTGGCCCAGCGCGCGTAGTCGCCGTGGATCACTTCGCCCATCAGCCAGAAATCCTCTTTTTCCTGGCCCGTGATCCAGCGCATCTCCTTCATAAAATCAAAGTCCAGGCAGTCCGCACAGTCCAGGCGGATGCCGTCGATGTCAAACTCGTGGATCCAGAACCGGATCACGTCAAACAGGTAATCCTTCACGGCCCGCTCATACAGGTTCAGATTTACCAGGTTCTGGCAGTTGCGCCAGGACTCATAGCTGAAACCGTCGTTGTAGGCCGAGTTCCAGCCGAAGTTGATGCCCTTGTACCAGTTCCGGTAGGGCGAGTTTTCCCGGTTCCTCTGAATGTCCTGGAAGGCAAAGAACTCGCGCCCCGTGTGGTTGAACACGCCGTCCACCACGATGCGGATGCCCAGGTCATGGGCTTTTTTCACAAACTCTTTAAAATCCTCATTGTCCCCCAGCCGGCGGTCCACCAGGCGGTAATCCCTGGTGTCGTACCCGTGGGTGGACGACTCGAACAGCGGGCCGATGTAGATGGCCGTGCACCCGATGTCCTGCAGGTGCGGCAGCCAGTCCGACAGCTCCCCGAACCGATGCTCCGTCTGCTGCACGTTGTTTTCCTTCGGCGCTCCCGTCATCCCCAGAGGGTACATGTGATAGAACACCGCTTTCTCATACCATTTGCTCATTTGTCTCCTCCACTTCTCTTTTTTGCGCTCTTTCAAACTTTGCGATCTTGCAGACATCCCGCGCTAAGAATATATTCCATGCAGAAACTGATGCAGTAAGCTGCGTTTCGTCTCCTCCGGCACGCAGATCCCTCCGCCCGGCGGCTGACGGTCCCCCAGCATCAGCAGATAATGGTTGATCAGTCCCAAAAATCCCATGGCAAACTGCTCCTGGCGGCCGTTCATGTTTCCCAGCTTCCCGGAAGCCCGCTCGAAGATCTGCACCGCCCGCCCGTGAATGCGCGCGATGTACGGCTGCACGGCGCGGTAAGTCTCGTTTTCCCGCGGGGAATAATAGAGGGACATCAGAAAAAGATATGCCTTATAATTTGCGCCCGCGTAGTCCGTCAGCGCCGAGAGAAAATCGTAGAGGGCGGCCTCCACATCCCCGCCGCCTCTGTCCTCCAGCGTCTGGAACAGCTCGTCAAAGCCGTTTTTCAGGATCATCTCCAGCAGCCCGTACTTACTGCCGAAATAGTGGTACAGCGTGGGCTTCGTGATCCCCGCCGCCTGGCAGATCTCCTGGATACCCACCGCGTCATACCCCTTGGAGTAGAACAGGTCGAGGGCACATGCCAAAATACGTTCGCGATTACCCATGTTGTTATTACTTTCTATAATGATAGTTAAGGACACGCCGCCCGCGTGATGGGCGGCCCGCGTCTCCGCTCTTTCAGAGCGGGACATTGTGCATCACGATTTCCATGAAATCGTGATATTTAAGGACACGCCGCCACTTTAAATCACGCTGCGCGTGATGGGCGGCTGTGCATCACGATTTCCATGAAATCGTGATATTTAAAGACAGTATACCGAACGGTATACTGTCTGTCAAGCCTTTCAGATCATTTTGTTTTCTATTTTATCTTTTTGAAATTCTTTCCTTTCAGAAGCACCTTGTCGTTGCCGTCGTAGCGCTTGCCGGAAATGCTGGAGGTGAGCCTCCCCACTCCGAAGCGGCTTGCGCTCTTGATGGCCTTGTCCAGGATCTCTTTCACATCCAGAATCGCCACCGGCTGATCCGGGGACTGCATGGCGCCGATGCTCTCATACAGCGCGTCCACAGCCGTCTGATCCAAGGCGAAGTCTTTTTCGTCCGCGTAGTATTTGCCGAACTCCACCAGCTCGTCGTTGGTGAGCATGGGCACGTTGACGGTCACGTCAAATTTCTCGGCGAACTGCGGGTTGCGCGCCAACAGATCCTGCAGATAGCGCCTCTCGTCCTCCAGCACCACCACCAGGCTGTCGGTCTTAAAATCCATAGCCATGGAGAGCTGGGACACCGCCGGATCGCTCAGATCCCCTGCCTCCTCGATGATCAGCATTCCGCCGGACATCTTGCTGACGGTGGCCGCAATATCTTTTTTGTTCAGATCCTCCGCGTAGATCTTTGCCACGCGGACGCTTGTCAGGCCCCTGCAGCGGCTCAGGATCTTCGCCAGGGAGATGGCCAGGGTGGTCCTGCCGTTCCCCGCGTCGCCCACCATGAGCACGTTGCCTCTGGAGGACGTCTTGTTTGCCAGGATGCTGCGCATCAGCATCAGCACCACCTGATCGATCTGTTCGTTCATGCCGCGGATCCTGGACCAGAATCCCAGAATGGATCTTTCTTTGGCGTCCAGTCCGTTCCGTGTGTAAGAGGCGGGATCGTAGGCAGCCTCCGTGGCTTCCTCCGGTTCGGCGGCTTCGCCGCGCTCCGGCTCCTCTGCGGGAGCTTCCTCCCGCACGGCTGCGGGTTTCGGCTGTTCCGGCTTGGCCGCAGATCTGGACGGCTCCGGCTCCGCTGCGAATCTGGATGGTTCCGGCTCCGCCGCGAATTTGGGCTGCTTCGGCTCGGCCGTGAATCTGGATGGTTCCGGTTCGGCCGTAAATCTGGGCGGCTCCGGCATGACCACGGGTTCCGGCTGCTCCGGCACAGACATGGGCTGCGGTGCCTTGCCTGCAGGTTCCTGCTGCTGTGCCTCCGCCTTCTGGACGGCTGCGTACTCGCGCAGCGGCGTATCGCCGATCTCCTGCTTTATCTTTTTGGAAATATCAAACGTCTTCGGTTCCGGCGCAAACGCCGGCTCTTTGACCGTCATGCCCGTCAGCAGGTCGTCAATGGCCATCTGGCCCGGTATCTGCTCTTCCTCATCCGACACGGCCGCGGACGGCTGGGTGATGGTAGGAACGCTCTCCAGCTCCTCCTCGGACGGCACGGAACGGATGCCCGACAGAATCTCGCGCATGCTGCTGGCAAGTTCGCTCTGCAGGTTCACTGTGCTGATATCCTGCACGGAAATCTTGTTCTCCTCCGGCTCCGGCTCTGCCGCCGGTGCCTGCACGGCCGCCGCGATCTGCTTCTCCGTATCCATGATGATGCTGTCCGCAAGGACTTCCTTCTCGGACTTGGGCAGCTCCTTGGTGATCACCTCATCCAGGGTAGGAACCGCTTTCTCCACCACCTGTTCCTTCGTCTCCATATCCACGATCTCGCTCGGGTTATCGTAGACCGTCTGCTGCTCGCTCGTCAGAGGCGCATATTTCTTTTTCAGCTCCAGGGCCTGCACCACATATTTTCCGTTGTGGAACCAGAGGGCAATGTCATCGCACTCCGCCACGCATTTTTCCCGCATGCCGGCCTCGTCATACAGCTTCGCCAGCTCGTAGGCCCACTGTTCCGTGTATTCCCTGCTCTTCAGCTCTTCCAGGACCGCGATCTGCTCCTCCAGAGAGGAACCGCGCCCCTTATAAATCTCATATTTTAGGATGTATTTGCTGTTGTCATTCGGAGAGAGGTTCACATACTCCGTATAATATTCCACCGCGTCGTCAAAATCCTGCGTCTGCACGCAGGCCTCAGTCAGACGGTACAAGATCTGCCTGCTGTTGGGCGAGCGGCGGTATGCGCGGTAGAGGATCGCCTTGCTGTCCTCAGCCCTCCCCACCGACTCATAGAGTTCGCTGATCATACAAAGCGTGCGCACGCTCCGCACGCGTTTCCACTCGATGGTGTCTGCGATCTTTACAGCACCGTCATACGCGTTCTTCTCAATTAATGTGTTAATTTCTTCCAGCTTTGCCTGGTATTCGTACTTATCCACTTTTCTGCACCTCTTATGTGTTTATTTCAGCACCCCTCTGAAAATAGTAAACCTAAGTTTACATAGTTAAAACAAGTTTAGCACACGATGAAATGATTGTCAAATCTTAGCCTGTTTTTTTCGCTATTATTATACAATTTTCGTCATAGGCAGACAAGGAGGACACTGACGGCGATCCCGGCCAGGGTGGCAGCCAGGGCCCCGGCCAGCGTATAACGGGTCTTCTTCACTTTGGCCGCCATGAAGTATACGCTCATGGTATAAAAGATCGTCTCCGTGCAGCTCATCATCACGGATGCGATCATCCCGATGCGGGAGTCCGGGCCGAACTCCTTAAAAATGTCCAGCGCAAGGCCGGTGGCCGCGCTGGAGGAGAACATGCGGACCACTGCCAGAGGCACCAGCTCCGTGGGGAAGCCCAGTTTGGAGAGCCATCCGCCCAGCAGGCCGCAGAGAAAATCCAGAAAGCCGGACGCGCGCAGGATCCCCACGCCCACCATCAGGCCCACCAGCGTGGGCAGGATGGACGCCACCACCCGGACGCCCTCGGACGCTCCGCGGATAAAGCTCTCGTATATATGGATCTTCGACAGCATCCCATATCCCACAATGATGAAGATGACCAGCGGGATCATAAACGCAGACAAAAACACTAAAAAGTTCATAAAAACACCCGAAGCCGTATTTTTAAAAAGATATGCTTCGGGTGTCTTGGCTATGCCCCTGTCAGGACATGTCTCTTAACTTTTTCTTTTTCTGCGGTAGAACACTGCCATCAGCACCGCCAGCAGTGCCACGGCGGCAGCTGCAATATACGGGATAACGTTGGTGGTATCTCCCGTGCTCACAGGATCCGAGGTAGTGGTGCCCGCCGCGTAAGCTGCGGACGCCTCCGCGGAACCGCCGTAATTTGCGTACTCATTCGTGTAGGACTGTTCCAGCTCGTCCTTTGTGACTTCGCTGTAGCCGCCCGACGGCGCGCTCTGGTAATCGTTCATGATCTCGCCGATCCCGGCTCCGCCCGCACCCAGCACGATCCTCTCGTTGGTGTAGGAAATGTTGAACCGCGGCGAGCTCTCCTTTCCGCTGATGACTCTGCCGTTGGCATCCGTCTCACCCACATAGTAGGTGCCGGAGGGCAGTCCCTCAAAGTCCACCGTCGCATACACATCCGACGATGTCATCCGGATAGCCTTCACGCCTGCCGGCGTATACATCTTTGTCTTCGCGCTGTCCGTGAACAGTGCGCAGTAGAACGTGCGGTTCACCTTGATGGCCGTTCCCTGGTAAGAAGCTCTCTTTGCAACCCGGATGCGGCCGCGCACCTTGCCGGTCTGCATGGTCACACTCGGTGTGATGCGGCCCGCGTCGTCGCCCTGATCCAGGCCCATGATCTTGATGGATGTGGTGCTGGTAACCGCCTTGCCGATCTGCGTGGAGAAGGTGCCCTCTCCGCCTTTCTCATAGCCGTCCGGCGTAACTACCTCCACCAGTGTATACTGTTCTCCCACATTCAGCTTGCCTTCGCTGAGATGATAATCATTCGTGGTAACCCATTCGTCCACCACGTTCCCGTACTGGTCGCGGATCTGCAGAGTGGCTCCCGGAAGCATGTAGCGCACATCCTGGCCGTTCACGGTCGGAGAGCTGTCGTAGCCCCTGCGGTAAACGCGGATCTTCACCGTCACATGGTCGATCGCCACATTTGCCGTGCAGTCGTCCTTTGTCATGCCGATGGTAAAGGTCTTCTGCGTGGTGAACGCGTAGTGGCCGTTCGGCATCTTGCTCTCCACCAGCGTGTAGGTGCCGGGTTCGAGAGCCTTTACGGTATACTGCCTTGCCTCGATGGGAGACTCGCCCCAGACGACCACTCCGTTGGAGTCATAGATCTCCAGCGAGCCGCCGGACAGATAGTTCCCGTCGGATATGCGGACGGCCCCCGTCGTAACCTTGGTCGGCATATTCCTCGTGACGGCCGTCTGCAGGTCGCCGGTATTCTGGATGGTCACTTCCACCGACTCCGTGCTGATGATATAGCCGGGGTAGCGGCTTGTCTGGGTGACAACATAGGTCTTTCCGACCTCCAGCTCGCCGACGATCACTTCGCCGTTCGTGCGTCCCTCAGACGCAGCGCCGGCGCCCTTTTCCGCAATGCTGAACTGGATATTGGCATCCTGCAGCGCCGCACCCGCGTCCTCATCCCAGGCCGACAGCTGCAGCTGCGTGGGCGCGTTGTCAATGTAGACCGGCTGGACAGCGCTCTTGTTCAACACCGTAAACTCCACGGACGGAGCGGCGCAGGCGTAGCCCCTCGCATAGTTCCGCTGCGTGAGCACGTATGTCTTGCCCTCTTCCAGCTGGCCGGACAATGTATAGCCGTTTGTGCACGTGATCTGTTTAAAGGAAGAATTTCCCTTCTCATCGATGGTCATTCTCACCAGGCCGCTCTCCATAGCCTGTCCGGTGGTCACATCCCGGGCGATCAGCTGCACCGAGAGCGGTGTGAGTTTCATGGCGGACGTCACGTTGGGACGCGTCTCCGTGAAGCCCACATCGGCCTGTTTATTGTTTTCTCTCACATATCCCTTCGGGGACGCCGAGAGCAGCCAGTAGTAGGCGTCCGGTCTGCTCACGGAAGCGCCCGGCTCCTCGTCGCTGGCCAGGGGAAGGCCCTCTACGGTAACCGCCCCGTTGGCGTTCGTCTTATATGTCTGCTTCCATGTGCCGTCCTCAAAGACAAGCTGCACGTCCACACCTGCGATCGCCGCGGCCGACGATGTATTGTCGGACAGCGTAAACACGGTTTTGGTATAGACATTGGCGATCACCATATTCTGGTTCTGCAGTTCGCCGATGGTCACGGTCTGCGGAGCGTTCTGTTTGATCTTCTGGCCCGAATCGGTGCCGTCCGTGTTGGCTCCGCTCCACTGGTAAACGGAGGTATATTTCGTCGTCCCGCTCACCCAGTTCCTCAGTTCCAGCGCACCGCCGGTTCCCTTTGCAAAGTAGGAACCGCCGCCGTCCACCAGATAGCTTCCCTCCGACAGATCCGCAAGTTCATAGGTGACCGCGGCATCGCCCTGCACGGCAGCGCTGATCTCCAGCACGGAGATCCCGTTGGAGTCCGTCGTCACAGTATAATCGGTATCTTTTACAAGCGGCGTGCGCTCTTCCCCCGTCACCAGGGAGACTGTCACATCATCAAAACCGGTCCCGGCTGCCGCCTGGATCCGGATCTTCGGTTTGGCCTGCTGATCCGCGCCCTTCTGGCTGAAGATCACGGTCAGTTTATGCACGGCGTCCATCGTATCTGTCGACGCGGCCGGGATAATGTTCGGAGCTTCCGTCTCGGTCTCTGTCTCGGTTTCCGTTTCCGTCTCCGCTTTGGTCTCGGACTCCGTCTCCGTTTCCGTCTCAGTTTCGGTCTCCGTCACCGCTTCCGTCTCGGTTTCCGTTTCCGTCTCTGTCTCGGTCTCCGTCTCCGGTTCCGGCGCCGTCACCGCCATCACAAAATCAGAAAAGCCGTCTGTTTTAAAAGAAATGGATCTTACTCCGTCGTTCGCATCGGTGAGGACCGCGTCCGCATCCAGATCCACGGGTTTTTGCTTATCCGGCTCCTCTTCCCCGGCTTCCTGCATGGCTTCCGCCAGCTCCTGCTCCGTCAGGTCGCGGATGTGGTAAACCCGGATCTCTTCCTCATACAGATCATGCCCGCTGAAGACCGGCGTCCCAAAGGAAAGCTCGACCTTGATATCGTCCGGCAGTTTCCCTTCCCCGTCCTTGAAGCCGTCCAGGCTGATCTCCGCGCCGTCCGGCGTCTCAAAGTGGATATCATAAATGATGTATTCCCCGAAATACAGATCGGTTACATTCTTCTTGATGAGCTCGACATCGCTCTTATAATTCTCGTCCTCTTCCTTCGCGAGCTTCAGCTTCAGGACCGCATCCTCCGCAAGGGAAATGCTCTCCGGAAGCTCCACCTGCGCGGACACTCCGTTTTCTTCCCATGTATATATGTCCGGCCCTTCCGTCTGCGCCTCGGTGACTTGTGTCTCAGTCTGGGGAGCCTGCGTCTGCGCTTCGGTGGGCGCCTCCGTGGGGGCCTCCGTCTGTGCCTCGGTGGGCGCCTCTGTGGGAGCCTCCGTCTGTGCCTCGGTGGGCGCCTCCGTGGGAGCTTCCGTCACCGGCTCCACGAACGGTTCCGTGGGAGCTTCTGTGGGAGGTTCCGCCGGCGCTTCCGTGACAGGATCCGCCATAGCCTCCGTCACCGGCACGTCTGCTGCCGGCTCACTGATCACCGCTGCCTCTGTGCCTTCCCCTGCGGCCGGCAGATCTTCTGCCGATGTATAGCTGCCCGTAAGAAGCATCGCTGCCGCGAGAAGAAAAGCTGCCCCTTTTTTCCCAAATCTTTTCATTATTCCTCTCCTCATATCATGAAAGTACGGTTTCTAAGAATCCCGGGCATTGTCCGCGGACCCCTCGGCCGCATGGACAGACTTCGCCCTTTCCGCCCATTATACCACATTTGCCGCCAATTGCAAACCAATAGAATAAAAATAGAATAAATTAAGCCTGAATTTTTTCTTAAGAAATAGAATAGCTATTGTTTTCTTTTGAAATTCGTGCTATAACGTAATCGTTGATTCGATATACTGTGTATAGAAAACAAAAAATTTTTCCTATTAAAAAACAACTGTCATTTTTTGGAGAAAATCATATGACAAAAACAAAACTGTTTTGGAAAGATTTGTGGATCCGGTATCGGCATCTTGTCCCGGTCCTGCTCTATATGCTCTTTTATCTGAGCGTATTCGCCTATGTGGAAAACCGGCCGAGGCACGACATGCATTTCCTGATCTCAAAATGGGACCGGCTGATCCCGTTCTGTGAGGTTTTCATCATACCGTATCTGCTCTGGTTCTTCTATGTGGCCTTCGCGGTCCTGTTCTTCGCACTGGTGGAAAAAGACCGCAGCCAATACTGGTCCCTGGTCACGAACCTCGGCATCGGGATGACCGTGTTTCTGATCGTTTCGCTGGTATATCCCAACGGTCACACACTGCGCCCGGTATTCCTGGAGCGCAGCAATGTGTTCACCGAGATGGTAAAGGCCCTGTGGCGGGTAGATACCTCCACGAATGTGCTGCCCAGCGTCCACGTATTTAATTCCGTGGCGGTGCACATAGCGATCTCACAGTGTTCCACCCTCCGCAAAAAGCATCCGTGGGTGATCAGTAGTTCGCTGGTGCTGTGTATCTCCATCATCGCCGCGACCATGTTTTTGAAACAGCACACTGTGATCGATGTGATCACCGCACTGCTTCTGAACATCGGCTGTTATTACCTGGTTTACCAGCCGGCAGCCGCAGGCAGGCAGATCTCCCAGTCTTCCCGCAGATGGCAGTGATAAACAATTTTGTATCGTTAAAAATCTTAGTTAAAAATCCGGAAAGCGTTTCCGCTCTCCGGATTTTTTATCTGTCTTTTTTCTGCTCTTTTTGGAGCCGCTTCTTTTTCTTTACAGGGGATCTTCTTTAGAATTCCCCGAACGACTCGTCGAAGCTCGCGAACTCATCCGCGGAGCCGTCGCCCACATACTCTGCCTCATCCGCCGCGAACGGGTCTGCAGCCTCCGCTGCATCCGCCAGCCCGTCGTCCACAGTCTCCGTCTCCGGCTTGAACGCGTTCTCCACGATATCCATGATGGTGTCGTACAGCACCGTCTTATCCGCGTCTTCCAGATAGCTCTGCTCCAGGAAGTTCTCGGAATCGCGGAACACCAGGCGTCTCACATATTTGTCTATCTGCGCCAGCTTCTCGTCCTCATACATGCGGTCCGGAGCGGCCTCGGCGGTCTCCTGCACGATATCCTGGCTGATCTGCGGGTTCGCCGCCTCCTCAGCCGAGATGGCATCCACGCCCATCATCAGCACTCTCAGAAGATAGCGCTCGATCTTCTTCGGGAACTCCTCCGCCGCCGCGGCGTCCAGGAAAACGGTCCTGCTGCCGTCCGCGCTGGTGACCACAGCCTGCTCAAAGGCGATCTCCATATCTTCTTCTACCGCATCGTAGATCTTGCGGTCTTCCTCGTTCAGATTGTCCGGCGTCTGTCCCTGCAGCTCATCCGTCAGCTCGGTGGCCGGCTCCTCCGGCAGGGCTTCTGTCTGCTTTGCGCCGCCATCAGCTTCGTCCGGATCTTCGCCAAAGGTGTCGTCCGGAAGCACTTCTGCCGCGCCGCCATCGGCTTTGTCCGGATCCTCGCCAAAGGTGTCGTCCGTCACATCCCAGCCGGACCACTCATCGGTCTCGGTCTGCTGCTCGGACTGTTCCTGCACGGTCTGGGTGGTGTCCGCCTCGTCCACCGGTCCGCTGATATCTTCCAAAATAGACGGGTCGGTGTTCTCCAGGATGTTCTCCTCGGGCAGGAGCTCGTCTCCTCCGTCCACGATGACCACGCCTTCATCCGCCAGCGCGCCGTCATTATTCAGCTGCTCCTCCTGCTCCTGTCTGGCCGCCTCCAGAGCTGCCGCCTCGGAAGCCTTCGCCTGCTCCTCGGCCGCCTTCTGCGCCTCCTCGGAAGCGCCCGCGTCGCCCGCCACGTTGGCCTGCACGCGGTCCAGAGTCGCCTTCAGCTGCACGATATCATACTCCTGCTGCGCGATCTGCTGCATCAGCTCCACGATCTGCGCGCTCTGTTCTTCGTTGATGTCCACATCGTAATCATTGGACACGTTGTTGACGATGTCCGTGATCTGCTCCACATTGGTCACATTGTTCTCAATGACCTGCACCTTCGTCTCGTTCATGACCGCCGTCGCCTTGCTCTGGCCCACATCGTTGGCCAGGTTGCCCGTGGTGACAAGCTCCTGGTTCGCAAGCTCCACCTTCACCGGATCCAGCGTCTCCTGGCTGGCGTTCTCATAGGCCATGATGACGCCCGTCAGCGCCCCTGTGCCGGACACCTTGAACGGGCAGGCAGCCACCACCTGGCAGTTGGTCACGCCGGACGTGGACAGGGTGGACGCGATCATGTTGCAGCTGACCCACTCCAGATTCGCCGTCTTTACCTGGATGCCGCCCGAGCTGGTGGGATTTACCAGCGCGCAGCTGTAGGTGTGCGTGCCGATCTGCTCCAGCGGCACGTAGGAGCCGAGGTGCTCGCGCTCGTCGTCGTTGTTGATGTAGATGATCTCCACGCCGTCATAGCCCACGCCAAAATAGCGCATCATGGTGTCCATCTGATCCTGGGACAGATCCGCCCCCAGAGTTACCACCTTGCGGCTGTCCGCCATGGCGGGGACCGCAAGACTTACCGCCGCGCAGACGCCCAGCAGCATGCTTCCCAACAGTTTCTTCTTCATACCTTCTTCCTCCTTACTGATGATTTATTCTATCTTGAACTTGTCAGTGCCTCTACGATCCTCTCAAAATGCATGAAATGCGAAGCCTTCACAAGAACCGTATCCCCTTTTTGGATCCAGCGCGGGAGCCCCTCCAGGGCCTCCTCGACGGTGTCGGTTGCGATAATCTCCATATCCGGGTTCTCCTTTTGGGCCGCCTCGGCCAGATAATGTGAGAGGGGCCCCACGCAGATGCCGAGCTGGATGTTCTGGCTTCCCTCCACACGGCCCACCTGTTCGTGCAGCTCGCGCTCGCGCTCGCCCAGCTCGCCCATATCTCCCAGGATGGCCACCCTGCGCCCGGGCGCCTGCCCCAGCACTTTCAGGGACGCCTCCATGGAGGCCGGGTTCGCGTTGTAGCAGTCGTCCACCACGGTGATGCCGTTCTCCTCGATGATGTGGAAGCGGCCGCTCAGGGGCTTCAGCTTTTCGATGCCCCGCCGGATCTCATCGTGCTCCATCCCCAGGGCCAGGCCCACGGCGGTGGCCGCCAGCGCGTTGCGCACCATGTGCTCGCCGGGAATGGGGATCGTCACGGAAAAGCTGCCCTGATCGTCGCAGATGGTGCAGCCCACGCCCCGCAGCCCCGCGCTCTCTATGTCCGACGCCCGGACGGCGCAGGATCCGCCAAGTCCGAAGAAGACCGGCCGGACGCCCTTTACCTGCTCAAGCGCGCTCAGCTTATCGTCGTCGCCGTTCAGGACGACGGTCCCGTCCGGCAGAAGAAAATCAAAGATCTCCGACTTTGCCCGCAGCACGCCGTCCCGGTCTCCCAAAAATTCCAGGTGGCAGGTGCCGATGTTGGTGATCACGCAGATGTCCGGGCGGGCGATCTTGCTCAGGCGGTGCATCTCGCCAAAATGGTTAATGCCCATCTCCAGCACCGCCACCTCGTCCTCCTCGCGCAGGCGAAAGACGGTTAAGGGCAGGCCCAGCTCATTGTTAAAGTTCCCGAGGGTTTTGAGCACCCGGTATTTTTCCGAGAGCACCGCGGCGATCATCTCCTTGGTGCTGGTCTTGCCCACGCTCCCCGTGACGCCCACCACTTTCACGTTCAGCTGCTGCCGGTAAAACTCCGCAATGTCCATCAGCGCTTTTAAGGTGGACTCCACCAGGATGTACGCGCCCGCGGCGTCCGCGGGTTCCCTTTCCACCAGCGCGCACAGCGCGCCTTTCTGGAACACCTGTGCAACAAACGCGTGCCCGTCCGCGCGCTCGCCGCGGATGGCGGCGAACAGCACCCCCGGTGCCGCTTTGCGGCTGTCCGTGATGATGTCGGAAACTTCCTTTTGGGCATCCTCTGCGGAGCCGTGGTAAACGCCGCCGCAGGCTGCCGCTATATTCGTTAAGGTTAGATTTTTCATAGATCCTGTCCTTTTGTCCGTGCTAAAGATACTTCGATCAGCTTGTCGCACAGGTCCGCGAACGACATGCCGAGGGCCGCCGCCTCCTGCGGGATCAGGCTGGTGGGGGTCATGCCGGGCAGGGTGTTGGCCTCCAGGCAGTAGATGTTCTCCTGCTCATCCACCATGAAATCCATGCGGGCGTAGCACTGCAGGCGCAGCACTTCGTAGGCCCTGACCGCGCACTCCTGGATCTTCTGCGTGAGCTCGCGGCTTACCTTCGCCGGACAGGTATCGATGGTGCTGCCCGGCACGTATTTATTTTTATAGTCGTAAAATCCGCTGATGGGGGCGATCTCCACAATGGGGTAGGCCACCCCGTCCACCACCGCCGCGGTGAGCTCTTTTCCCTTGACGTACTGCTCCGCCACCAGGGTGTCCTCGTAGGTAAAGCCGTCCGCCACGGCCCGGGAAAACTCTTCCTCCGTGTTCGCGATGTAGACGCCCACGCTGGAACCGCCGCATGCGGTCTTTACCACGCAGGGGAGCCCCACGCCCAGTTCCGCCGCGCTCTTTGGCGCATCCCCCTTTGAGATGGTCACGCCCGCCGGCGTGGGGATGCCGTTCTCGCGGAAGAGCTGCTTTGTGACGGTCTTATCCATGGCCAGGGCGCTGCCGAAATAGCCGCTTCCAGTGTAGGGGACGCCCAAAAGGTCGAACGCCGCCTGGATCCTGCCGTCCTCGCCGCAGGCTCCGTGGAGCGCCAGAAATACCACGTCCGCCTCCATGCAGACCTCCAGCACATGCGGTCCGAAAAACCCTCTCCGGCTGGCCTGCAGCTCTCTGACCCGGCTGCTTCCCTCTTTGATGTACCGCACGTCCGCCTCCAGATCATATTCGTCCGCGAACGCGCTCTTCGGCTGCAGATCTTCTTTTCCCAGAAACACATCCACCAGGATGGCCAGATGCCCCTTTTCGCGGAGGGCCCTGCACACCTCTGTGCCGGATACGATAGATACCTCACGCTCCGTGCTGATGCCACCCGCCAGTACCACGATCTTCAATCTTCTTACCTCCCGCCTTTTGCGGCTATCTCCATTTTATCGAAAAAGAAGTGATAATACAAGTGTACCATCACTTCCTTTATCTTAAATCTTCTTTAATATTTTATTTCGATTCCAGAATTTTGTTCAGACTCACGATCTTCACGCTCAAAACAAAGATCTCGGACGCGATCGCCAGCTCCTCCGGCGTGGGGTAGGACGGCGCGATGCGGATGTTGCTGTCGTTGGGGTCCTTCCCGTAGGGGTAGGTAGCGCCCGCCTCCGTCATCACAAGCCCGGCCTCCTTCGCCTTGGCCACGATGGCCTTCGCGCAGCCCGGAAGGGCGTCGAAGGAGATGAAGTAGCCGCCGCGCGGGCGCAGCCAGGAGCCGATCTCCAGCCCGGTAAGCTCACTGTCCAGCACGTTCAGCACCGCCTCAAACTTGGGCCGCAGGATGTCCGCCTGCTTTTTCATGTGGGCCACCATGCCGTGGATGTCCTTGAAATAGCGCACATGGCGCAGCTGGTTCAGCTTGTCGTGGCCGATGGTCTGGATGCGCATGTGCTCGCGCACAAATTTCAGGTTTGCGGGGGACGCGGCCATCGCGGCCACGCCGGAGCCCGGGAAGCTCACCTTGGAGGTGGAGCAGAACTTAAACACCATGTCCGGGTTCCCCTCTTTTTTACACTCCATCAGGATCTCGATGAGATGGTCCTGCTTGTCGTCGTACAGATGGTGGATGCCGTAGGCGTTGTCCCAGTAGATGCGGAAGTCCTCCGCCGCCGGTTTCAGGCGGGCGAAGCGCCGCACCGTCTCATCCGAATAGGTAATGCCCTGGGGGTTGGAATACTTCGGCACGCACCAGATGCCCTTTACCGCCGGGTCGTTGTTCACATACTGCTCCACCATGTCCATGTCCGGTCCGTCCAGGGTCATGGGAATATTGATCATTTGAATGCCAAAATATTCCGTGATGGCAAAATGCCTGTCGTACCCCGGCACCGGGCAGAGGAATTTTACCTCGTCCAGCTTGCACCAGGGGGTGCTGCCCATCACGCCGTGGGTCATGGAGCGCGCCACGGTGTCGAACATAATATTCAGGCTGGAATTTCCGTAAATAATGATCTGGTTCGCGGGCACCTCGGTCATATCCGCCAGAAGCTGCTGCGCCTCCGGGATGCCGTCCAGCACGCCGTAGTTGCGGCAGTCCACGCCCGTCTCACACTTCAGGTTGGAGGTGCTGTTGAGCACATCCATCATGCCCATGGCCAGATCCAGCTGTGCCGCCGAGGGCTTGCCCCGGGACATATCCAGATGCAGGTTCTGCGCCTTGAGCTCCTCAAACTTTTTCTCAAGCTGTTCTTTTTCTTTCCGTAATTCCTCTTTGCTCAAGTCTTTGTAAGCTGTCATTTTTTCATTCTCCTCTTTTCTGATCACGGTCTTTGCGAAACCATGACGCGCTCTGTCCCGCTTTCAAAGAGCGCGGGCGCGGCGCGGTTTTTTTGCGCGTGTGCCATGCAGTTCCTTTACTGCCTTAAATAAATCCCCTGGGACTCGATCCAGTCGTCGATGTCCTCTATGCACTCGTGCGCCCAGGTGGGGCTTAGCTCCTTTGCCTGGTCCTTTTTCTCCTCCGTCTGCTCCTGCAGATCTTTTTTCTCGTCCATCCCGGCTCCTTTCCCCGGCCCGGCGGCCCGCTGCGCCGCCTCTTTCTCTGCCGGTCAATCCTGTTCCTTGCGGTTGAAGAATCCCTCCTGTCCCAGCTCCTGGGTCCGCACGCTCCCGCGCGCCTTAAACTGAAGCTCCGGGTTTTTGATGCTGACCCTGGTCTGATCCGGCACGGAGGAAGTGATGAACGCGTTGCTCCCTATGACCGCCCCCTCTCCGATCACAGTGTCTCCTCCCAGAATGGAGGCACCGGAATAGACCGTCACATTGTCTTTTAGAGTCGGGTGGCGCTTGACGTTCCGCAGGGACTGCCCGCCCCTGGTGGAGAGCGCGCCCAGGGTCACGCCCTGGTAGATCTTCACATTCTTCCCGATCACGGT
Source organism: uncultured Marvinbryantia sp. (assembly GCA_947630735.1). Taxonomy (GTDB): domain Bacteria; phylum Bacillota; class Clostridia; order Lachnospirales; family Lachnospiraceae; genus Marvinbryantia. The sequence continues at coordinate 39,642 of CANRIR010000001.1, read as the reverse complement.
GGTCTCGCCCACCACCACGCCGGTGCCGTGGTCGATGAAGAAATACTCGCCGATGACGGCCCCCGGATGGATGTCGATGCCCGTCAGGTTGTGGGCATGCTCCGTCATGATCCTGGGGATCATGGGCACGCCCAGGGTGTGCAGCTCGTGGGCGATGCGGTTGACGGATATGGCGTACAATCCCGGGTAGGAAAAGATGACCTCGTCCGTGTTGTACGCGGCCGGGTCGCCGTCGTAAGCCGCCTGCACATCCTTCGCAAGCATGTCGCGCAGCCAGGGGAGCCTGTGCAGAAAAGTCTCCACGATCTGCTCCGCCCTCGCGCGGTTCCTGTCCTCTGGCACATCCTTCTCTTTTTCCACGTAGTCCAGCGCCTTCTTTACCTGCTTGGTCAGCTCGTAGCTGATGTTTTCCAGAAGCTCCCCCACGTGGTATTTCACGGTGCCGCTCTTCAGCCTCTTGTAGTCAAAGTACCCCGGAAACAGCACCTGCCGCACCATATCGCAAATGCGGATGATCATTTCCCGGTTCAGCTGTTTGCCGGAATCAATGTTGCTGGTTATGGAGTGCTCCTCGTAGCTTTTAAGCATCTCCGACACCAGTCCGTCCATTTTCGCCGACTGCGATCTGTCCATGCGCCTCTCTCCCATAACACAATTTTTAGGTAGTATAGCACATTTATGAGAGCAGCGCCAGCAAATCTTTTAGATCCACCGGCTTTGCGAGGAATCCATCCATGCCGCTCTCCACCGCGCGCTCCCGCTCTCCCTGCATGTCGTTTGCGGTGCAGGCATAAATCTTCACGGTCTTTGCGTCCGGCCTGTGCAGCCGCCGTATCTCCTCCGCCGCCTCAAAGCCGTCTTTGACCGGCATGAGAAGATCCATCAAAATGTAGGAGAACCAGCCGGGCTCCGAGGCCGCGAACAGCTCCACCGCCTTCTGGCCGTTGCCCGCCAGGGAAGCGGAATAGCCCGCCTCGTGCAGAAGTTCCAGCATGATCTCCGCGTTCAGCTCGTTGTCCTCCGCCACCAGGATGTGCACCTGGTCTTTGGGCTTTTTGTCCGCCTCTTTTGCGGGGGACTCTGCCCCCTGGCGGTCCTCACGCGCCAGGAAGGTAAAGGTAAAGCAGCTCCCTTTGCCCACCGCGCTCTGCACGGTCAGATCGCCGCCCATCAGCTTTGCAAGCCGCCAGCTGATGGCCATGCCGAGGCCGGTGCCCTGGTTCCCCTTGGACACGGATTCGAGCTCCTGCGTGAAGGAGTCGAAGATCTTTTTCTGAAATTCCTCGCTCATGCCGCAGCCCGTATCGGCCACCTCGATCTGCGTGAGGACAGCGTCCGCGTTCTTTTTCTGGCTGACCCGCAAGGTAATGCTGCCGCCCTCCGGCGTGAACTTGTGGGCGTTGTCGAGGAGGTTTAAGAGCACCTGCTGCACGCGCAGCTCGTCGCCCAGAAGGCGCGGACAGGGCACGTCCGCCTCCACCGTGAACGTCATCTGCTTGCGCTCGATGCGGATGCGCTCGATGGACTCCGCCGTGGCCAGCACCAGGGGCAGGAGGAACGATTTCTTCTCAATGACCGTCTCGTTGTCCTGCAGCTGCGACATGTCCAGAATATCGTTCACGAGCGACAATAGATAGCGCGTGGTCAGGGCGGACTGCTCCAGATAGTCGCGCATGCGCTCCCCGTCGTCCAGGTTCTGCGCCATCAGCTGGTTCAGTCCCGCCATGCCGTTGATGGGCGTCTTCAGCTCGTGGCTCATGGCGGAGAGGAAGCGCCCCTTCGCCTCCGCCTCCGCGCGGGCCGCCAGGGTCTTCAGGCGGTAGCGCAGGATCAGCACCACCAGCACGGACAGCACCACCAGCGCGAACACGCTGATGCGCACGGCGTACCGGTAGCGGTACAGGATATCGTCCAGCTTGTACGTGTACTGGTGCGACATGGTGGACTCGATGAGATAGGTGTTGACCTCCTCCTCCGAGATGCAGGCGATCGTCTTGTCGATGATGGAGATCAGCGTCTCCTTTTGCTGCGTCTCCTGTGAATCCGGCTCCCCGATGGGCGTCACCGCGGAAAAGCAGAGCTGATCCGCCAGCCCCACCACGGGGATGACCTTCAGCTTTTCATACTTCGCCCGCGACATCCAGTATTCCGCCACGAACTGGTTCTGCATCAGCACGTCCACATCGCCGTCGAACACCGCCTCAAAGCAGTCCCCGATGGTGTTGTAGTCCACGATCTCAAAGTTGGGGAACTGCTCCGCGATCACTTTTTTCAGGGTCTGAGAGCCCATGGCCACCGCGATCTGCAGCTTCTGGCTCTGGTCGAACACGACGTCCGAGCGCCCCACGATTACCTTTCTGGTATTCAGATAGGGCTGGCTGATGAGGATCCCCCGGGCGTTTTTGTTCTCCTCGTTGTACTCCACGTTGGTGACCAGGTCAAAGCCGCCCTCCCGGAGCAGGTCGTACGTGACCGATCCCCCCGGCAGGGGAGCGTACTCAAAGTCCAGCCCGCTCAGCTCCTCGATGCGGTCGAAGATCTGCCGCGACACGCCGCAGAGTTCCCCGGTGGTTTCCTCCTGAAAAGAGATGGGGACGCGGTCCGTGACATAGCCCACTTTCCAGGAGCCGCACGACTCGATGAACTGCCGCTCCTCGTCGGTAAATTCCGGTTCCTGCACGGCAGCCGCCGCCTGCACCTGCGCATTTCCCGCCAAACTGCCCGTCAGGACAACCGCTGCGGCCACGGCCGCGGCTGCCCTTTTCCATTTGTTTCCAAACACTTTCTTACGCTTCCTTCCTGATACGCAGCATTTCCGTGTAGGCCAGCAAAAACGGGCCCACACCTTTCGCGTCGTCCTGCACCACCGGCTCCGACATGTAGTAGTCGAAGGTTCCCGGCCGGTTCTGCTTCCCGCCAAGGCCCGCCACCAGGCAGATCCCGCCGAGGTGCAGCCCGCCTGCCTCGTCCGTGGTCAGGTACCGGTCGCAGATCCCCTGAAAGGCCTTTTCCCCGTATGCCCGGTACTCCCGCGGCAGAAATCCCAGGCGCACGCCCTTTAAGAGCGCGTACGCAAGGATGGCGCTTCCGCTGGTCTCCAGATAATTTTTTTCCATGCCGCCGAGGTTTACCACCTGGTACCACATGCCGCTGTCGTCCTGGTAGCGCAGCATGGCGTCGATGAGCTCCACAAAAATCTCCCGCATCTTCCGGCAGGGCTCGCCGCAGGACGGGTCTGCCTTGTCCAGCGTGTCCAGAAGCGCCATGGAATACCATCCCAGGGCGCGCAGCCAGAAGTTGCTGCTTAAGCCCGTCACTTTATCGCACCAGAACATTTCCCGGGAGGAATCGTAGGCGTGATAGTACAGGCCGCTGCGCTCGTCGCGCATATTTTTTACCACGTTGAAAAACTGGCGGAAGATGTCGTCGTAATTTTTCTTCCCGTTAAAACGCGTCTCATATTCCATATAGAAGGGCTGGCACATGTACAGGCCGTCCAGCCACACCTGGTTGGGGTAGATGTTCTTGTGCCAGAAATTTCCCTCTTTTGTGCGGGGCATCTGCCCGATCTGGCTGTACACCACATCGATGGCGCGGCGGTATTTCTCTTTCCCCGTGAGGTCGTACAGCTCAAACAGGGTCTTGCCGGCGTTGATGTTGTCGATGTTCAGCTCGTGCACGTCGTAGCCGTCTATGGAGCCGTCGTCGCGCACCTTGCAGTCGATGAAATGATCCGCGAAGCGGAAATATTTTTCGTCGCCCGTGATGGCGTACATCTCCAGGATGGCCTTGATCATGCAGCCGTCGATATAGTTCCAGTTGGACTTTAAGCCCTGCATCAGCTTCTCGACGTTCCACGCCGGGCAGTCCGGCGTGCTCTTTTCCATCAGCTCGTCGATGTATCTCTCAATTCTGTCCATTGCCGTCCTCCTCTTTTGGGGGAGCCTCGTCCTCCCCTTCTGCCTTTTTGGGCAGGTATTTCGCAAAGATCCGCTCGTAGTACAGGGTGCAGAAATAGGCGGTCAGGCCGAATCCGAACACCAGCGTGAAATAGTTGAACAGCACGATCGTGGTGTTCGCCCACACCAGCAGCCCCACAAGGATCGCCATCTGGATGGTGTAGACGATGTTGCGCAGGCCCACGAAGAACGCGTAGCGTATGGTCGCCTTCACGCTGTTCACGAACCGGCTCTGCACCGCAAACACATACAGAAGCGCGATGAGATACGGCACCGCCACCACGCAGGCCGCCGCCTGCAAAAGCCGGCCGGACTGCGTGCCCATCTGGTTGCCCAGGATCAGATCCGCCCCCAGCATGACGCCCGCGGCCAGAAAAATCACAAACAGCGCGGTGGCCTGTCTGAAATTCTCCCGGAACGAGTGGAAAAAGTTTGTCCAGAGATACCCTTCCCCGCGGTGCAGCTTCATGCAGGCATACAGAAGCGCCGTGGTGGAGGCCCCCATGGTAATGACCGGGAGGGAACAGAAAAGCCACAGCATATTCAGGATCACAATATTTCCGAATAGTCCGATCACGCGGAATACCGGATTGTCCACGTCAAAGATCTTTTTTAACATCTGCCGCCCGCCTTTTCCTCCTTAGATTTCACAGGCATCCCAGAGGCCCTGGATATATTTCCGGGCGGCCACGGCGTTCTCCGGGACCGTGTTTTCCAGCGTCACATGGATGTAGGGCTTTTTCTCTTTGATAAAGCGGATGATCCGCCCGTAGTCCATCTCCCCCGTGCCGGCGGCCACCGACGTAAGAGCGCCGTCCCGGACCACAAAGTCCTTGATGTGCACCACGGCGATGTCGTCCCCCAGCACCTCTATGGCCTCGGCGATGATCTCGTCCCGGTTTTGGTAATTGCGGATGTCCAGCAGGTTGACCGGGTCGAAGATGATCTGCAGGTTCGGGGAGGCGATCCGCTCCAGCACCTGCCTGGCCCTGCCCGGGTTCCACACGATGTGCTTGAACACCGGCTCGATGGCAAAGACGACGCCGGCCTTTTCGGCGTACTCCACCACCGTGCGCAGGTTCTCCACAAAGATGTCCAGGGCCTCATCCGAGTGGTTCCGCTCCTCAAACGTATACGCGGTGTTGACGGCCCCCGTCTCCGTCCCCACGACGCCGCACCCCAGAAGGGACGCGAAGCGAATGTGGGCCAGATAGCGGTCCCGGTTCTTTTGCAGAGCCGCCTCGTCCGGCGTGGCCAGGTTTAAGTAGCACCCGAGCACCGCAACGTCTATGCCGTACCGCTCAAACAATTTCCGGAGATGGCAGGCGTAGCCCGGCGTCAGCGCCGCGTTCTCCACGGAGTGCTCCGAGACAACCTTGGTGAGCGCCAGGTGCGCGCAGGCAAAGCCCTGCTCCCGCGCGATGGACAGCCGCTCCTCAAGCGGCGCTTTTTTGATGTCGTGCAGACGGATTCCCAGCTGCATGCAGATCCCTCACTTTCGTATCAGTTCCTCCACGCCCGAAAGCTCCACATCCTCCCCGTCGCAGCCCTCCACGGCCACGTTCTCCAGGATCAGCTTCTCCACATTCTCCGCGTGGATTCCTTTTCTGGAACACGCCTCCACCCCGTTCGTCATGATGGGGACGTCCTCCTTTGCGTCCTCTGCAAAGGAGATGGCGCAGTTGCGCATTTCCAGGATCTCTATTTTTTTCTCCGGCAGCCCGGCAAAATAGGCCGCCGCCACATGACAATTTTTTGCATGAATGTTCTCAAACAGGAAATGCCCCATGCCCGGCGTGCGCTCGTCCACCGGCAGCGCCTCCCTGGTCTGCACATAGTCGGTTTTGCCGTCCGGGTCGCAGAAATAGAAAGCGTTCGCCGTGAAGGGCGTCATCACATGGTCCATCTCGATGTCGCGAAAGACGATCCCGTCCAGATAGGAATCCTTTCCGCGCCCGCGCCTGGTCTTGATGCGCAGGCCCCTGTCCGTGTGGGAAAAGAGGCATTTTTCCACCACCATATCGCGCACGCCCGCGCCGATCTCGCTTCCCACCGTCACGGCCCCGTGGCCGTTTTCCATCAGGCACTGGCTGATATGTATGTGCTCCGACGGCGTGCGGTATTTCTTTCCCATGTAGATCTTTCCGGATTTTACCGCGATGCAGTCGTCCCCCAGAGAGAACCGCACGCCCACGATCTCCACATTGCGGCAGGACTCCGGATCCAGCCCGTCCGTGTTCGGCGAAACCTGGGGGTTCTCGATATTCAGCCCGCAGAACCGCACATCCTCGCAGAAGAACGGGTGGACGACCCACGCCGGGCTGTTCTCAAAGTGCAGCCCGTGCACCGTCACACGCCGGCAGTGGTTTAAAAACAGCATGCGCGGGCGGTACGCGCCCACCATCACTTTCTCATTATACCACCAATTGTCGTGGTTTGCACACCCATTTATGCTTCCCTCCCCGTACAGGCAGACGTCCGACACGCCGATCCCGCACAGGATCCCGGCAAACATGGGCAGGGGCTCGCCCTCCCAGGTGCCCAGGTGGTATTCTTCTTTGCCGTCCCGGCTCCACACCGAACCCGGGAAGCGCGCGTAGCGGTACCGATCCGTCTCGGCCATCAGCACCGCGCCCTTCGCGAGCTCCAGCATCAGTCCGCTCTTCAAAAAGATGCTGGTAATCCGGTAGGTCCCCGCCGGGATGAGCACGCGCCCCTTCGGCGGGCACGCCATGACGGCCGCCTGGATGAAGCCGGTGTCGTCCGACACGCCGTCCCCGGCCGCGCCCAGCTCCCGCACGTCGATGGTGGCGGTCTCCTCCCGCGTGCAAAAATCCAGGGAGGCGAGAACGCCCTCCCGCCCCCGCACCTCCAGCCGGTAGGCGGTGGAGGGCTCCAGCCCGAACAGGCTGGCGGCCACGGTCTTGGCCTCGCCCGCATCCTCCCCGTTCAAAACCAGCCGGTACGGTTCCTTTGTGTAGTAAATGCCCCCGTCGTCCAGCTCGAAGGCAGCGCTTCTGGCTGTCGAGAGTATCTCGCGGATCTTCATGTCGGGCCCTCCTTTTTTTCAGCGGCATATCACAAAAAGTTGCCGGAAACGGCGGCATTGCCTGCACAGCCCGCAGGCGATAAGCGCAGCCATTTTCCGGCAGCCTTCTTTAACCCTTCACACCGCCGTCGGAAATGCCCTCCACGAACTGATCCTGCGCCAGGAAAAAGATGATCAGCGAAGGAATGATGGAGATGAGCGACAGCGCCAAAATACGGTTCCAGGATACGCCCGCGTCGGCGTCCATGGACAGCTTCACAAAAATGGCCATGGGATATTTGGCCGGCGTGTTCACGTAGAGCAGCGGTCCCATGAAGTCGTTGGTGGACCACATGAACTGGAACAGCGCGCAGGACGTGATGGCCGGTGCCAGCATGGGCACGATAACCTTGTACAGCGTCTGCAGCGCGTTGCACCCATCGATCTTCGCCGCCTCATCCAGCTCCTTCGGCACGTTGCGCTGGAACTGGATCAGCATGAACACAAAGTAGGTGTCCGTCGCGAACAGCGTGGGCACGATGATGGGCAGGTACAGCTTGGAACCCACCCAGCCCATCTTGGAAAACAGGATGAACTGCGGCACGTTCAGCACCACCTGCGGCAGAAACAGGGTGGACATCAGCACTGCGAACAGAATGCCCTTTCCCTTAAAGTTGAAGCGCCCGAAACCGTACGCCGTGATCGTGGCGGATATTACCGTGAAGACCACCTTCGGGATTACGTAGGAGAAGGTGTTCAGCATGGCTTTCAGGATGCCGATGTCGCCGCCGTAGTTGCCCATCGCGGCCTTGTAGCCCTCCAGGGTGGGATGGGATGTGAACAGCCCGATCCCGGAAAAGATCTCGGCATTGGATTTAAAGGTTGCGCCGATCATCCAGAGCAGAGGGTATACCATGACGAAGCCCACGAGGATCAGGACGGTATAGCGCAGAATAAAATTGATTATATGCTTGGATTTACTTTCAGCCTGCATACCTATTTACCTCCGTCGTCATCAGAATAGAATACCCAGTACTTCTGGCTCAGGAAGGCGATCACGGTAAAGATCATCAGAATGACGAACAGAACCCACGCCATCGCGCTTGCCATGCCCATGTCGTACTGTTTGAACGCGCTGTTGTAGATCAAAAGGGAGATCAGCGTAGTGGAATTGCGCGGGCCGCCCTGCGTGATGATGTAGGGGCCGTTGAATTCCTGGAACGCCTGGCACAGCTGCGTGACCAGATTGTAGAAAATAACCGGCGTGATCAGCGGAACCGTGATCGTGAAGAACTGACGCCACTTGCTCGCGCCGTCGATGGCGGCCGCCTCGTACAGGTCGTTGGACACGCCCTTTAAGGCCGCCAGGAAAATGACCATGGCGGAACCGAACTGCCACACACGCAGGAGGCAGATCACGAAGATGGCCCATTTCGGATCGGAAAGCCAGCTGGGGCCGTTGATGCCGAAAAAGCCCAGCGCCGTGTTCAGAAGGCCGTCGTCGCGGAACACCGCTTTCCACAGCACGGCGATGGCCACGGAGCCGCCCAGGATGGACGGGATGTAGTACGCGGTGCGGAACAGCTTCACGCCCTTGATCTTGAAGTTCAGGATGTAGGCGATGAACAGGGCGAACGCCAGTTTTAAGGGCACGGTAATGAAGGAATACCGGAAGGTAACGCCCAGGGCCCGCACGATCTTCTTTGTGGTAAATACGTCTATGTAGTTCTGCAGCGTGCCGAGCACGTTGATCCCTTTAAATAAGTTGTAATCGGTAAAGCTGTAAAACAGCGACGAAGCCATCGGGTAGAGCTTGAACCAGCAGAATCCGATCAGCCACGGCAGGATAAAGAAAAATCCTATATTCTTTTTACAGATCTCACCAAAGGATTTTTTCTTCTTGGAAGCCGCCATTTTCGCGGTTCCGGAACTTTTCGCCATCCTCATTCCTCCCTCGCAAGATTTTTAATTTGCAAAGGAGCTGCTGTTTTTGACAGCAGCCCCTTCTTCCTGTCCCACAGATTTTTGTCTATCAGCCACCAATAACGTCGTTGATGCCGTCGATCAGGATCTCAGCCGCCTCAGATACGTCGTAGTCGCCGTAGCTCAAGCCTGCCATAACGTCGTAGTACACGCCGTCGCTGCTCTTTAAGCGGGAGTCCTCAAACAGCGGATCCAGAGCGTTGCTGGCCCATGCCAGAACCTTGCCGTTCGCTTCCACGGTCTTGGCATCCAGAAGGCCTGCCTCGTCCGCAGACGCCAGAGCGGATGCGGATACCGGAATACCTCTCTGAGAGTTGAGGATCTTCGCGGCGTCCGGATCGTTCATCAGGTACTCAAGAAGCATAGCCGCCTCCTTCGGATGCTCTGTGCTGCCGTTGATGGCCCACGCCAGAGAAACCTTGGTGTAGCCGCCCTGGTACTCGCCGAAATCCGGGAAGTAGTCGCCGACTACAAACTCGCGGCCTTCCGCCAGAGCTTTCTCAAATTTGCTCGCGGAGGAATCCCACTCGAAGATGCCCGCGTACTTGCCGTCGATCCATTTCTGGTTCTGATCCAGAGAGGAAGCGCCGTCGCCCGCGATGGTCTGGATGCTCGGGATCACATGAGCGTCCTCAAGGCCCTGGATAAAGTTGAGGCCTTCTTCGATCTGCTCCTGCGTATACTGCAGTTCGCCGTCGATTACCCAGTCTGTGCCGTATACGGACTCCAGATAGTAAACCATGAGGATCATTCTGTCATACTCGCCGAGCGCCAGCGGATAGTAGTCCTCGTCGTAGGCCGCAAACGCCTCGCCTGCCGCCAGAAGGTCCGCGTAGGTCTTCGGTGTGTCAATGCCAACCTCGTCGAAGGAGGTCTTGTCCCAGTAGAAAATTCTGCCCGTCATGGCAACCGGGAGAGCCGCCTGCGTGTCCGCGATCTGGCACATCTCCAGATAGCTCTCGCCGATCTGGGAGAGATCTACGATGTCGGAAACCGTGTTCAGATCCAGGAAGGTGGTTCCGTCCGCGTCATACTGCGTGATCCAGTTCCAGTTTACCTGGTTGACATCCTGAGCCGTGCCGCCCGCAAACGCGGTGGCCATCTTCTCCTCCCAGCCGTCCCATGCGGCGTAGGTGGACTCTACCGTGATGCCCGGATATTTCTCCATGAATGCCGCGATGGCTTCCTGTGTGGCCGTGTGTCTGTCCTCGCCGCCCCACCAGGAAATGGTAATCGTGCACTCGTCATAATCTGCCTCCGCAGATGCGACCGCTGCCATAGACAGCGCCATGGTTGCCGCCAGGCCTGCGGCGGCAGCGCGTTTGATAAATTTTGTCTTCATTCTCATCTCTCCTTTTTTTCTGAATTTGCCCGTCTGCGGGCACATCATAAATGGATTAGTAATGTAAGACCAGTATAGCACATTTTTCCGTAAATGCCACTACTTTTTTCAATTTTTTTGTGCACAATCATCGAAACCGCCGACGGCTTTTTCCGCCCTTACGGCTGCTTCCCGATGTACGCCAGGATGCCCCCGTCCACGTAGAGGATGTGGCCGTTCACAAAATCGGAGGCGTCGGACGCCAGAAATACCGCCGGGCCCATCAGGTCCTCCGGGGTGCCCCAGCGGGCCGCCGGCGTCTTGCCGATGATAAATTTGTCGAAGGGGTGCCGGGAACCGTCCGGCTGCGGCTCGCGCAGGGGCGCGGTCTGGGGCGTGGCTATGTAGCCCGGCCCTATGCCGTTGCACTGGATGTTGTACTCGCCGTACTCGGAGGCGATGTTCCTGGTCAGCATTTTCAGGCCGCCCTTCGCCGCCGCGTACGCGGACACGGTCTCGCGGCCCAGCTCGCTCATCATAGAGCAGATGTTGATGATCTTCCCGTGGCCCTTTTTGATCATGCCCGGAATGACCGCCTTCGCCATGATAAACGGGGCGTTCAGGTCGATGTCCACCACCTGGCGGAACTCCTCCGCGCTCATCTCCGTCATGGGGATCCTCTTGATGATGCCCGCGTTGTTTACCAGAATATCGATCGTGCCGAGGCTCGCCTCGATATCCGCCACCATCTTCTGCACCTGCGCCTCGTCCGTGACATCGCACAGATAGCCCTTCGCCTCGATGCCTTTTTCCTTATATGCCGCCAGGGCCTTCTCCATGTGCTCCTGCCCGCGGCAGTTAAACGCGATCTTCGCGCCGGCCCCCGCCAGCGCCTCCGCGATGGCGAACCCGATGCCGTAGGCTGCGCCGGTCACCAGCGCCACCTTCCCCTCCAGGGAAAAACTTTTTTGAATGTCCATATAATTCTCTCCTTACCGTCTGTTTCTCTGCGCACTTCACGCCGTGCAATTTTCCGGACCGCACTGTGCGCAGTATTCGCTGCGTTTCGCGCCCTGCGTCTTCTTGGCCCACACTGTGTGCCGCACCGCGCGCCCCGCGTTTTTTGTTCACGCCGTGTGCCGCACCGCGCGCCATACGCTAGCGCAGATCTTTGTTATCGATACCGTCCATGTCGTCAAAGTCCTGGTTCTCTCCCACCATGCCCCAGATGAAGGTGTACGCCCTGGAGCCGCAGCCGGAATGGATGGACCAGCTCGGGGAGATGACGGCCTCCTCGTTGCGCATCACGATGTGCCTGGTCTCCTGGGGTTCGCCCATGTAGTGCATCACAAACGCGTCCTCGGGCATGTCGAAATACAGATAGACTTCCATCCTGCGGTCGTGGGTGTGGCAGGGCATAGTGTTCCACACGCTGCCCGGCTCCAGTTTGGTCATGCCCATCTCCAGCTGGCAGGTCTCCACCTGGCCAGGCAGGATGTACTTGCAGATGGTGCGGTGGTTCGCCTCCTCCAGGCTTCCCAGCTCCACCTTGTTCTCATCCTTCACGATGACTACGCCCTCCTCCGGCGTGCCCTCCGGGCGGATCAGCACGGTGGGGCAGGTGCGGTGCGCGGGAGCGCTGTTCAGGTAAAACTTGGCCGGGGCCGCCGCGTCGTCGCTCTCAAAGAAGATCTCTTTCGCGCCCATGCCTATGTACATGCCCTCCTTGTGGGCCACCCGGTACACTTTTCCGTCGATGGTGATCTTTCCGGCCCCGCCGATGTTGATGACCCCCATCTCTCTGCGCTGCAGGAAATACTCCGCGCGCAGCTCCTCCCCGGCCGTCAGCTCCAGCTTCTTGTTCGCCGGGGTGGCCGCGCCCGTGATGATGCGGTCGATGTGGCTGTAAACCAGCCGGATCTCATCCGGGGTAAACAGGTTCTGGATCAGAAATTCCTCCCGCAGGCGGTCCGTGGTGTAGTGTTTTACGTCTCTTGGCGATACTGCCGTTCTCAGTTCCATTTAATAGTCTCCTCCTATTTGATTTTTGATCAGGCTGACGGCGGAGCTTGTGCCGATGCGGGCACACCCCTCCTCGATGAACGCCTGCAGGTCGGCGACGCTCTTCACGCCGCCCGCCGCCTTCATGCGCACCTTCGGCCCGATGTGTTCTTTAAACAGCCGGATGTCCTCTAAGGTGGCCCCGCCGGTGCCAAAGCCGGTGGACGTCTTGATAAAGTCCGCCCCGGCGTTCGTCACAGCTTTGCACAGGGCGATCTTCTCCTCCTGCGTCAGGTAGCAGGTCTCTATGATCACTTTCAGGATCTTGTCCCCCACCGCGCGCTTCAAAGCCGCGATCTCCTGCTCCACTTTGTCGAAGTCGCCGTTCTTCACATCCGAAATGTTTACCACCATGTCGATCTCGTTCGCCCCGTCTTCCAGCGCCTGCCGCACCTCCGCCAGCTTGGCTGCCGTGACGCTGTACCCCAGGGGGAACCCCACCACAGTGCAGATATTGATCTTGTCCCCGTAGGTTTCGTGCACACGCCTGATATAGCACGGCGGGATGCACACGGACGCGGTCTCAAACTCGATGGCCTCCTCGCACAGCTTCTGAATGTCGGCCCATGTGGCGAACGCCTTCAGCTGCGTGTGATCCACATATTTCAGCATCTCTTTCGGTTCCATACATTTCCTCCTTTATAATTCCGTTATAATTTTTCCCAATCATCCGCCTGCATAGCCTCGCAGGCAGCCCCGCGATTCTGCGCCGGGCTTCCCGTTCGTTCACAGCTTCTTTGCGGATTGTGCGGATTTCTTATCTTCGCAGACAGCCCCGCAAATCTGCGCCGGGCTTCCCGTTCGTTCACGGCTTCTTTGCGGATTGTTTATCTTCACGGTTGGTATATCTCCGCCCGGCCGCCTTCCACGCGCGCCAGGATGAGCGGTTTTTCACACGGCCTGTCGTCCCCGATGGCAATCGCCTCCAGATAGCGCTTCTGGGCGTCCGCAAGCAGCTCCTCCTTCGAGGTGTACAGCTCGGCCAGCACATCCCCCGCTTTCACGGCGTCCCCGGTCTTCTTCTTCAGGATGATGCCCGCCGCCGGGTCGATCACGCTGTCCACGGTCACGCGGCCCGCCCCCAGCATGGAGGACGCGGTGCCGCAGCCCGCCGTGTCCATGCGGACGATATAGCCGTCCCGCGGCGCGGTCACTTTCCCGCAGTACGGTGCGCGCGCGAATCTGTCTGTGTCCAGGATATAGCCGGGATCGCCCCCCTGCGCCTGCACCATGTCCGCCAGGCGCTTTAAGGCCGCCCCGCTTTCGATGGCCTCCCGCGCTTTTTCCCTGCACTCCTCCAGGCTGCCGCAGCCCGACAGGTAGAGCATGTTGGAGGAGAGAGCCAGGCAGACTTCCCGGAGATCTTCCGGCCCGCGGCCTTTGAGCACCTCCACCGACTCGATGATCTCCAGGGAATTTCCGATGTAATAGCCGAGGGGCGTGTCCATGTCGGTAATCAGCGCCGCCATGCGCTTCCCGGCCTGCTCGCCGATCTGCACCATCTTCTTCGCCAGCTCCACCGCGTCGTCCAGCTCCTTCATAAACGCGCCGCTTCCGCAGGTAACGTCCAGCAAAATGGCGTCGCTGCCCGCAGCCAGCTTCTTCCCCATGATGGACACCGCGATCAGCGGGATGCTGTTCACAGTGGCCGTCACGTCCCGCAGGGCGTACAGCTTTTTGTCCGCGGGCGTCATGTTGCCCGACTGCCCGATTACCGCGAGGCCCGTCCTGTTCACCGCGTCAAAAAATTCCCGCATGTCCAGGTCCGTGCGGAGCCCCGGTATGCTCTCCAGCTTGTCCACCGTCCCTCCGGTGTGGCCCAGGCCCCTGCCGGAGATCTTCGCCACCTTCACGCCGCAGGCCGCCGCAATGGGGGCGATGACCAGGGTGGTCTTATCGCCCACGCCGCCCGTGGAGTGCTTGTCCACCTTCACGCCCTCGATGGGGGACAGATCCACCATATCCCCCGAGTGCGCCACCGCGTCCGTCATTACGGAAGTCTCCTGGTCGGTCATGCCGCGGAAAAAAATGGCCATCAGCATGGCGGACATCTGGTAGTCCGGGATCTCTCCCGCCACATATCCCTGCAGCATCCAGCGGATCTCTTCTTCCGTCAGCTCTCCCCCGTCCCGTTTTTTCTCGATCAGGTCATACATTCGCACAGCGTTTTCCCCCTCTCCTTCCCGCTGCCAAACGGTTTGCCGTCGCCGCAGCGGCCGTCTTTTCTCTCATCTTCAGGCTTCGCCAGACAGGGCCTCCGGCCCGAAGCTGCAGGGAAGCAGCTCCTTCAGCAAAAGCACCCGGTAGTTTTCCTCGCCCGCCGCCAGGATGACCCGGAAGGTTTCCGGATCGCAGAATTCCCGCATAACCTGCCGGCAGACTCCGCAGGGCGGGCACAGCTCTCCTTCGCCGCGCGGCACGCCCTCTTTATTTCCCACGATCGCGATCGCCTCAAACTCCCGCACGCCCTCCGAGACCGCCTTGAAAAACGCAGTCCGCTCGGCGCAGTTGGTGGGCGTGTAGGTGGCGTTCTCGATGTTGCATCCGCGGTAGATCTTCCCGTTTCTGGCGAGCAGCGCCGCCCCCACGCAGAAATGGGAGTACGGCGTGTAGGCGTGTTTCTGCGCCTCAAACGCCTCCGCGATCAGCCGCTTTTCCATCCGTTCATCCATGACAGATCTCTCCCTTTTTTATTATTGTAGCTCAAATTTCATGCTTTGTCACCAAATATTCTCTATTTTCCCGCTCATTCTTCCCTCGCCCAGTCGTAGGCGTACTTCACGGCTTTTTTCCAGCCGCGCACGCGCTTTTCGCGCTCCTCCTCCGGGATGCCCGGGCGGAAGGTGCGGCTGATCTTCCAGTTCTTGATCACGTCTTCTTTGGAAGCCCAGTAGCCCACCGCCAGGCCCGCCAGATAGGCCGCGCCCATGGCCGTGGTCTCCACGCACTCGGGCCGGTTGACCGGCGCGTGGATGACGTCCGCCTGCGTCTGCATCAGGAAGTTGTTTGCACTGGCGCCGCCGTCCACCTTTAAGGCGGTAAGCTCAATCCCGGAATCGGCGCGCATGGCTTCGAGCACGTCGTTTACCTGGTAGGCCAGGGATTCCAGGGTGGCCCGGATGACATGATATTTGTTGACGCCCCGGGTAATCCCCACCACGCAGCCGCGCGCGTACTGATCCCAGTAGGGCGCGCCGAGCCCGGTAAAGGCCGGAACCACGTAGCAGCCGTTGGTGTCCCGCACTTTCTGCGCCATGTATTCCGAGTCCTCGGCGGAGTCGATGAGGCGCATCTCGTCGCGCAGCCACTGGATGGCCGCGCCCGCCACGAAGATGGAGCCCTCCAGGGCGTAGTTCACTTTTCCGTCCAGTCCCCAGGCGATGGTAGTCACCAGCCCGTTCTTTGAGAAGACCGGCTTTTCCCCGGTGTTCATCAGGAGGAAGCAGCCGGTGCCGTAGGTGTTTTTCGCCTCGCCCGCGGTAAAGCAGGTCTGGCCGAACAGGGCCGCCTGCTGGTCGCCCGCCGCCCCCGCGATGGGGATCTCCCCGCCGAAAAACGCGGCGTCCGCTTTTCCGTACACGCAGCTGGACGGCATGGGCTTGGGCAGCATGCACCCGGGGATGCCCAGCTCTTTTAAGATGTCCTCGTCCCATGTGAGGGTGTTGATGTTGAACAGCATGGTGCGAGCCGCGTTGGAGTAGTCTGTCACGTGCACCGCGCCCTTGGTCAGCTTCCAGATGAGCCAGGTCTCCACCGTGCCGAACAAAAGCTCCCCGCGCTCGGCGCGCTCACGCGCCCCCTCCACATGGTCCAGGATCCATTTTATCTTGGTGGCCGAAAAGTAGGCGTCTATCACGAGGCCCGTCTTCTGCCGGTAGGCCTCCTCCAGCCCTTTTGCCTTCAGGGAATCGCAGTACTCCGAGGTTCTGCGGCACTGCCACACGATGGCGTGGTACACCGGCGCGCCCGTGTTTTTGTCCCACACGATGGCGGTCTCCCGCTGATTCGTGATGCCGATGGCCGCGATGTCTTTTGCCTGCGCGTTGATCCGGCTCATCGCCTCCACCGCCACGCCCAGCTGGCTCGACCAGATCTCGTCCGCGTCGTGCTCCACCCATCCGGGCTTCGGAAAATACTGTGTAAACTCTCTCTGCGCCATGCTGCAGATCTCGCCTTTTTCGTTGAACAGGATGCAGCGGTTGCTTGTGGTCCCCGCATCCAGAGCCATAATGTACTTTGCCATGGTCTCCTCCTTTTTTGCTGTTTCAAAAAACCCCTAAACGGAACCGCGGCATGACCGAGATCATGCCGGGTACCGATGCGTTATGAATTTGTCTTATAAAAGCGCCCTCAAGGCTCTCCCTGTTCTACGGGATCAAATTCCTCTTTTCGCCCCGAAGGAACGCTTCAATGTTTAGATATACTTCGTCCATCAGACGGATCCTCGCTTCGCGCGTCGCCCACGCGATGTGCGGCGTGACGATCAGTTTGCTGCTGTCCTGAATTTCCAGGAGTGGATTTCCCGCTTTCATGGGCTCCGCCGAGATCACGTCCAGGCCCGCGCCGCCGATCAGGCCTTCGTTCAGGGCCGTGACCAGGTCTCTCTCATTCACAATGGGGCCTCTCGCCACATTGATCAGGATGGCGTCCGATTTCATTTTCCGAAACCGTTCCAGGTTCATCATGTTTTCGGTCGCCGCGTTTAGGGGCGCGTGGATGGACACCACATCCGAGCGGCCGAGCAGCTCGTCCAGGCTTACCGACTCGTATGCGCTGTTTGTGTTCTTCCCCGATGTGGAGTAGTATATGACTTTGCAGCCGAACGCCTCCGCGATCTGCGCCACCCGCTTTCCGATCGCGCCCAGGCCGATGATGCCCCACGTTTTCTGGGCCAGCTCCCGGATCCTGCGGTCGATGTGGCAGAAGATGTCGCTCTTTACATATTCCCCGGATTTCACGTACTTGTCGTAATAGTCCAGCTGCTCGATCAGGTAGAGCGCCATCGCAAAGGTGTGCTGGGCCACGGAGTCCGTGGAATACCCGCCCACGTTCGCCACGGCGATGCCTTTGCTGTCCGTGTAGGCTTTGTCGATGATGTTGTACCCGGTGGCCGTGATGGCGATCATTTTTAATCTGTCCGCGCCTTTTAACGTCTGCGCGTTCATCGGCACCTTGTTGACGATCACAACGTCTGCGTCTTTTACCTTTTCCGGCGTGTCTTCCGGGCTGGACTGGCTGTAAACCTCCAGTTCGCCCAGCTTTTCAAACTGCGCAAGGTCGATGTCGTCGCCAAGGGAATTTCGCTCTAATACTACAATTTTCACGTCTTATGTTCCTCTCTGCAATTTCTTCAAGAGTTCTTCGCGCTCTTTTCGCGGCCTCAGAAGCTCCCCGTGCTCTTTTCGCGGCCTCTTCAGAAGCTTTTTGCGCCCTTTTTTACAGCCTCTTCAGAAGCTCCTCGCGCTCTTTTTCGTAGCCCGGCTTGCCGAGCAGCGCAAACATGTTCTTTTTATAGCTCTCCACGCCCGGCTGGTTGAACGGGTTCACGCCCAGAATATAGCCGCTCACGCCGCAGGCAAACTCGAAGAAGTAGAACAGCTGCCCGAGGGTGTATTCGTCCTGTCTCGGAATGTTTATCTTCAGGTTCGGCACGTTGCCGTCCGTGTGCGCCAGGATGGTGCCGTTCATGGCGCTCTTGTTCACGAAGTCCACCGTCTTTCCGGCCAGGTAGTTCAGGCCGTCCAGGTCCACCGGTTCCTCGCCGATGGTAATTTCGCACTGGGACTCTTCCACATTCATGACCGTCTCAAACATGATACGCGCGCCATCCTGGATGAACTGGCCCATGGAATGCAGGTCTGTGGTCAGGTCTACGGACGCCGGGAAGATGCCCTTCTGGTCTTTTCCCTCGCTCTCGCCGTAGAGCTGCTTCCACCACTCGGACACGTAGTGCAGGCTCGGCTCGTAGTTGGCAAGGATTTCCACTGTCTTGCCCTTGCGCAGCAGTATGTTGCGGATGACCGCATATTTCAGCGCGTCGTTTTCGGCGAAGTCCGCCTCGAGCGCCTGTTTTCTGCCGTCCGCCGCGCCCTCCATCAGTTTGCGGATGTCCGCGCCGCTCACCGCGATGGGAAGCAGGCCCACAGCCGTCAGAACGGAGAAACGTCCGCCCACATCGTCGGGAACCACAAAGCTCTCGTAGCCTTCCTCGGTCGCAAGTCCTTTTAACGCTCCTCTGGCTTTATCTGTAGTGGCATAGATCCTCTTTGCGGCCTCGGCCTTGCCGTATTTCTTTTCCAGCATGGCTTTGAACACGCGGAACGCAATGGCCGGTTCCGTGGTCGTCCCCGATTTTGAGATGATGTTTACGGAAAAATCTCTGTCACCGATCACGTCGATCAGGTGTTTCAGGTAGGTGCTGCTGATACTGTTGCCCGCAAAGTAGATTTCCGGGGTTTTGCGGATCTCCTTGGATACCGTGTTGTAAAAGCTGTGACGCAGAAATTCGATCGCCGCTCTCGCACCCAGATAAGAGCCGCCGATGCCGATCACCACCAGCACTTCGCTGTCGCTTTTGATCTTCTCGGCCGCTTTTTCAATTCTGGCAAATTCTTCTTTGTCATAGTTTACCGGCAGGTCGATCCATCCCAGGAAATCGTTCCCCGCGCCGGATTTCGACACCAGGGTTTCTTTTGCAAGCGCCGCTGTCTTCTCCATGGATGCCACTTCGGCGGCACTGATAAATTTTTCCGTTTTTGAATAGTCGAACGTAACTCTGTTTCCCATCGCTTTTCGCTCCTTTATCTTCACTTAGTCTTGCTGCGGGCATTGGGCCTGTGCAGGCATGCCCTGTTACCGATTATTTTATCAGACGAATTTCCGATTGTAAAGATACTATGCTAAAAACTCGGCCGCCCGCCGTGCCGGAAACCCGGCCGAGTGCCATGCCGGGTGTGCGGCCGGATGCGTGGCCGGGTGCGCGGCTGATGTTATGCAAGGAACTCGGCCAGCACATCCCGTATGATCCGCTCCTGCTCCTGGGCGTCCATCTGCCGCAGAAGCTCCCGGTTCCGCTCCCGTTCCGAGTCCGCAGCGGTCTCCCGCATCCCGCTCTTTACCTTCGCGAGGCTGGTCTTCAGCTCCCGCTTCTCCCGCTGCGCTTTTGTCTCCTCCTGACGGCGCTCCTTTCTGTGCATTCCGATCACGGAGGGCACTTTCAGCTTGGCTTTCTCTGCGGCCGCGGCGGGCTCGTCCAGCTCCGCCTCCTGAAAATTCAGGGCTTCGCCGGAGTGCCACAGATAATCCTCCAGCCGGATCTGCAGGCAGGACGCCTTGTAGGGCAGATCCGTCCACAGAACTGCCAGCACGGTAACGGCTGTCACGCCCGCCGCGGTCCAGAGAATGTTTTGTATGTAGATATCCGGAAACTCCCCGCGGATGCAGAAGATCAGCCCTGCCGCAGCCGCGGCCATGCCGGCGATAAAACACCCCGCCGCCAGCCGTTTCCACTGGTGCAGCGTCATGTGCCAGAACCGATAGTCACCGATCTGCCGCCGTACAAAAACAGAAATGTTCATATGTTCGCTGCTCCGCTTCCGGTCTGTCCGGAATTTAAACCGTAATTGTTTCATAAAATCCTTTTTCCCCATCTGTGCATCCGACGTCTCCCGTGTCAGCTTCTGGTACCGTCTGCTCACCGCAAACTGACAGAGTATCCCCAGCATACCGGCTGCCGCTATCACATACAGTAACACATTTGATTCTATGATCGTCTGTATCATAGTGATCCCCCTTTTTAATTATGGATTTTTGACCCGCCCCGGCGCTTCTTTCCCGGGCAATGGTGCCGGACGCTGTCACTTGCAGAGTATAAGCCCAAAACCGGCGTTTGAAAAGCAGTTTTGCTCGACAAAAAAAGCCCGCAAACACCGTATTTGCAGGCTTTTTGAACCTTAGAAACCTCATGTAAAACTCCTTCATCCATCCGGCATGAAGGAGTTTGAAAAACCCTGTTTTTTTGATAAGAAAAGACCTTGCGCACGCGAAGTGCCCAAAACGTCCCCCGCCCGGATGCGCACCGAATCGTGTCGAACGGTTTTTGGTGTCCAGCCGGAAATTTCAGAATACTAACGATCAATCCAGCAACGGCTACTGTTGGAATTTCTGCTTTGTGCCTCGGTACAGTGATAAATTTCCGACAAAGCATAGTGTGCCGTCAGCCTCTTCTGGCTCAAAAAATACCCGGTTGCTTCCTTAGCTCATTGTGCGGAGAAATTCCCGGATCAGGCGCACACTGTGCTCCACCGCCATCTTTTCAAACATTTCATAATCCATGTTTGCGCTGTCGTCCGCTTTGTCGGAGATGGCGCGAATGATCACAAAGGGAATCTGGTTCAGATAGGCCGCCTGCGCGATGGCCGCCCCCTCCATCTCCGTGCAGAAGCCGCCGAAAACGGACGCGATCTCATTTTTGCGCGCCCGGTCCGAGATGAACTGGTCGCCGCTTACCACGCGGCCCTCAAACACCCCGATCCCGGGGTTTGCCCTGCCGCACGCCTCTTTTGCAAGCCGCCGCAGCGTCTCGTCCGCGGCAAAGGAAAACACCAACATCTGCGGCACCTGCCCCAGCGGATAGCCGAACCCTGTGGCGTCCATATCGTGGTGCAGCACATCCGTGGAGATCACGATATCCCCAATGTTGATCTGCGCCTTTAAGGAACCCGCGATCCCCGTGTTGAGGATGGCGTCCACATGGAACTCGTCCGCCAGGATCTGCGTGCAGATAGCGGCGTTTACCTTGCCGATGCCGCTCTTCACGACAACCACCTCATGTCCTTCCAGAACGCCCTCCAGAAACTCCATCCCTGCGCGGGTGCAGCTCCTCTGCCGCTCCATCGCTTCCTTCAGCTGCGCAACTTCCACTTCCATGGCCCCGATAATGCCTGTTTTTCTCATTGTCCGCTCCTTCTTCCCATCCGAATTTTCATTTATTTGCAAACAGATATGTTTATTATACAGGGGACGCGGATTTTGTCAAGGTTCGCGGGATCCGGCGTCTTATCGCGCGCCGGGTTCTGCACATCTTATCGCGGGATCTAGCACCTTCCCACCTGGTAACCCACCCGTGCGAATCCGATCTCGTCTCCCGGGTGGATGAGTGCCCTCTCATTTACCATTAACCTCTTGCCGTTTAAGAATGTCCCGTTGGTGGAGTTCAGGTCGCAGAGATAGTAATCTTTCCCCTGCCGCTCCAGTCTGGCGTGGACCCGGCTGACGGACGGATGGTCGATCACGATGTCGCAGCGCTCGGGCAGCTTACCGACAATATAGCTGTCCCGCTCCAGGATGAAGCTGTCCTTCTGTCTGGGATTCATACTGACCAGCACCAGGCGCTGCACAAAATCGCCGTCCTCAAAAAGAATCCCGGTATCTCCCAGGCGGCTTTTCCGTTTCTGTTCCACGTACCCATCCGCATCCATGTTTGCTCTGTAACCGCCTCCCATGCCCGCGCCCGCCCCATAGCTGCCGCCTGCATTTGCGCCGTAACCGCCCGAGCCCGCTTCATATGGAATGTGCTCTGCAAAATGCGAGGGCTGCTCCCGATGCGCTCCCTGAAAGGCCGGCTCGCGGTAGATTGGCTCTCTTTTTGGCGTCTTTGCAAAAGGCGCTTCCTCATAATAAGGTTCTTCCTGAAATTGATCCAGGACTTCTTCCATCTGCCTGTTCTCCCGTTTCTCTTTCTTTTTTTGAGATTTTCCTTCCATTGAAAATCCATAGATCAGGATCCCCACCAGCAAAAACGCGATCCCGCCGATCTGTGTGAGGCTGAGTCCCCAGAACCACGCCGCTGCCAGAAGAAGGAGGATAGCCGTAAGAAAGCAGGCCGCCAAAAATATCCGTCCGGATCTGTTTGCAGTCTCCGTCTCCCCGCTGTGCGGGAAGTCCTGGTCTTCGCGCTCCTTTTTCTTTTTTCTGTCTCCCTTTCGGGGCTTTGCTTTCTCCTCTTCTTCGCGCCCTATGCTGCCGCGCAGGTTCCCTCTGCGCCCTGCGCTGCCGCGCGCAGCTTTCCTGCCTTCCGCGCCTCCCTGCGGCTCTCCCCCGCGCCCCATGCCGCTGCGGGTGTTTTCCCCATAGTCCACGCCGCCGCGTTGATCTCCCCTATAATCTGTGCCGCCATGTGCGTTTCCCCCATGGCCCATGCCGCCGCGGATGTTTTCTCCATAGCCCGTGCCGCCGCGCACGTTTTCCCCATAGCCTGTGCCGCCGCGGATGTTTTCCCCATAGTCTGTGCCGCCGCGGGTGTTTTCCCCATAGTCTGTGCCGCCGCGGGTGTTTTCTCCATAGCCTGTGCCGCCGTGCGCAGCTTCCTCATAATCCGCGCCCAGGCGCCCTTCCTCCGCAAAGCTCCTCGAAAGATCCCCGTCCGGCGCGGCCTGGGGTCTGCCGGCCTCCTGCAGGATCTTTTCCAGGCTGTAATTTTCTTCCCGGGCTTTCTGATAGACTTCATATCCCAGAAGAACGGCCCGGCTGTCCGAGCGGTCTAAATGTTCCAGCAGATAGGCGGACAGCTCCCGGAACGACTGAACGATATCCTTCCGGTACCCCGGCAGATAGCAGAACAGAGGCTCCCTTGTCTCAATATCCATGTAGATCATCTCCGGTTCCAGTACGATCTGATCTTCATCCAGAAGATATTTCTTAACCTCCTTCAGCGTCCTGTGCAGCCCGCGCAGCAGCAGCACGATATCCTCGACTCCCATGCGCCTGCCCCCGTAAATATGCTCCATGGACTGCCGGGACGTTATGTCATAGAAAAATCTGCTCTGACAGTTCACGTGCTTCAGGCTGCAGGGCAGCAGCCCCCGGATATGGTTTTCCATCAGCATATGCACCCGGTAGTCGTCCTCGCAGATCCCCTCCGCTATCTCCGGAACCATATAGTTGTGTGTCATATCTCTCTTATATGAGATGTTCATTCTCTTACCCTCCTAACTGAATTGATCACTTTATACACCCCGCGGATCTTCTGAATGCGCCTGGAAGGCCGCTCCACGGTAAGGGTCACACCGGAGCGCACTGTCAGCGCCCCCTGCCCGAAAAGATCCGCCGCCATGCCCGGGATGCGCAGGCTGCCCTCGTAGGTCACGCTGACCTGTCTCTCCCGCGGCCCTATGTTTGCGGACACCGACGGCACACCCAGTGTCCTGCCCGCAGGCAGCGCCTCCACGGCTCCCGTCAGGTTTGCCGTCTGATCATCCGCTTTCAGGCAGAGACAGGCAGCGGCCTCATGGGCGGCCCCCTGTAAAAATCCACGGTCGTGCAGATAAAATCCCATATAAATGATCCCCACCAGAACCGGCAGCAATATGCCCATCAAAAGGGCCGCCTCCACCGTATAGCTGGCGCAAAGCTGTGTATTCTTTTTCATGTTCCCTCCCCGCCGGCTCAGAGCGCGAGCCGCAAAAGATACGCCGCCAAAAGAAACGGCACAAACGGGAGCGTCATCTTCCGGTCTCTCTTCCAGATCAGAAAAAGCAGTGCCACAGGGCAGAGGATCAGAAGCGCTCCCATAAAAATACCCATGGCCTGCGCAAACCCGGTAAACAGTCCGATCACCGCCAGGGTCACACCGTCCCCATATCCCACCGCCTCCCTCGTGACGCGGGATAACAGCAGCAGAAAACATCCGGGAACCGCGCCGGCCAGCCACACAAAGACGGGATCTTTCACAAAAATCTCCACCGCCAGTGCCAATACGCCGAACAGCACCGCCATGCGCATGGACACGGTTTTTCTTTTCACGTCTGTATAGGATGCCGCCCCCAGATAGAGGAGCAGCAATAATTTTCTCATCCACAGCATTTTGAACACGGCCTCCTGTTCCCGATCTCCGAGGCCGGGATGCTGCTCACCGTCCGTTTCAGACCGCTGCAGCTCACAGAAGAATGGTACCGGTCCCCATAATTGGTAATAAACACAGAGGAGCCTCCCCCGCCGCATCGCTCGCACGGGTGATACTTCCCTCCGGACGCATTTCTGAGATGATCCAGTTCTGCCCTGTCCACGCGCTGGATCGACAGTTTGATGTGCGTACAGTTTTCATCTTTGTGATAAACCTGTCCGGTCTGGGTCACCCAGACCATCTCCTCCTGTTCCTCCCCCGGATCTTCTGCGCTGTCGGAAGCCCCATTGCCGTCTCTGCCCGTCCAGGCCCTCACCCTGGCCCGCAGCATAGATTTTACTTTCGGTATGGGAAGCAGCGTGTAGGTATTGCTCGGATTATAGGTAACAGCAAGGTCTATCATATCGTTCTTCAGAAAAGATGAGCGCCACAGATGCAGGGTGCCCTCGTTCCCCTGAAAGCCGGCCATGGACTCCACCCTGCTCTTGGCATAGGCCGCGGATAACCCGCCGGTGAGCAGATCCGCTGCCACGCCGTCGCCCGCCGTCACGCCGAGCTGCTGTATATAGGCATACGCCGCCATATCCTTCGCCGTGTCCTGCATCCCGGCCAGAACCGCCGAGGACACCGTGAGGATCTTAAAAAACTGCATGACCGCCAGCATGGCAAACAGGAACCAGGGCAGCACGCATGCCGCTTCCAGCGTCATACTCGCGGAAGCGCCCGAAAATGCCCTCTCACCGGTTATATCGGCACCGTCTTTCTTCGGGAGAGTACGCGCGTCCTTTCTGTATTCTTGCGGCTTCGTCATATCTGCCTTAAATATATTACCTGGAAAGAGCATTTTCGGACACCTCCCCGTTCTAATATGCATAGCTTCCCGATACGTGATAATCTGTCTCTGTCAGACCGGTCTTTAAAAATGCGTTGGACACTCTCAAAAACAGCGGCGGTATCACAAAATCTGCCTGTGCCTGTATTTTAAAGATCGCGTTGTCCACCCGGAACGCAGACGTGGCCGCGCGCCTGCGCATATGCCCCTCGACCAGATCCAGCGCCCGCATGGCATATTTTCTGTGATTTCCCAGCGTGAAAAGGATCTGCAGATACGAGGCGTAAGAGAGCCCTTCCTCAGAGGAGCCGTCAACGCCGTTCAATATGTATACAATATCCGCCAGGGACGCAAGATCCAGCTTCCAGGTGTCTGCGCTTTTCAGAACCGGCACCCTGCCGCCTGCCAGCAGCTCCCGCACGTCGATCAGACTCTCTCCATAGGCCCACGCCAGCAAAAGTGCATACGCGGTGGCCGTCACAAGTCCGGGCAGAGGGATCCATCCCACCAGGCCCGCCGCCATCGCCTCCGCCGCTCCCATGCTGACCGTATCGTTTGTGAGATATACAAAGTTCGATCCCTCGCGCAGCAGCAGAAGCTTTACGACCGTACTTTTCAGATTTTTCTCATCACTGTTTTTTCCGCATAAAATATATTCCAGCCCGTAATCCAGCACCTGATCCTCCTCCTGGTCCGTAAAAAGCGTAAAGCGCTCAAACAGATATTCCTGAAAGATCAGGTCATCCACGACACCGCCGTACTTTTTTTCCACCGGCAGGTTTCCCGTGCGCAGGCCCCTCCTCGACGGACAGTCGGATGCGAGTGCCTTCTGGGAGATTGCTCCCTTATCTTTCAGCACCACTCCCAGTATCCCTTCGTTTTTCAGTTTTTTTATGATGTTCAGCGGATTCCGCGATTCCGGGACGGCCGGAAGCTGCGCTTCGGAACCTGTCTCGCCGGACTCTTTTTGCTGCTGTTCCATCTGGTCCCGCTGTTCCTCAAGCGATGCCAGCTCTTTTGTGATATCCCCGTCCCGCTTCTCATACAGTTCTCCTGCCTTCTCAAGTTCTTCTCCCTCCTTTTTCCGTTCCATCCAGGAACTGATGACCTCCGTGGCCAGGTTTTCCCGCATATAGCCCACGGCCTGCTGATAGAAAGCCTCTCCCTGGCCGTCCGTGGCAAGTCCTATGCCGGTTATGCGCGCCTCTGTCATCTGGATGCCGAAGGGGTCAAAACCGGACAGCAGATATCCCTTATTGGGATCCACGTTGTAGGCCATATAGTCCGCAAGCGTGCCGCTCAGGGCGTCCGTGCTGTAAGAACCGCTTCCCGCCGCGCCGTCCAGGAAAAATACATCATATTCATCCAAAAGCTCCCGTTCAAATTCTCCCAGTACGGAGAACATGCCCATATCCAGCGCCGCGGCGGCCTTTGCCCTGCATCCCTGTACCCGTGCCGACTCCACGGCGGTACAGAGAAGGGACAAAAACAATATGCAGACCAGGCTTAAAAATACTGTGATCGCCCCTTTTTCACTGTACCTTTTCATTTGCCGCCTCCGCTAAATACTGTTGCTCTGACTTACGATCTTACTGAAAATATTGTTTACAAGACTTGTGAGCTGTGTTTTGAAAATGATGACCAGACCAATGAGAACTACAATGATAAGAATGATCTCTACCGTACTGATACCGTCTTCTTCCTCGCAAAGCCTTGTAAAGAACCGCTTCATCGTCATATCTGTCACCTCCTTTCTGCGCTTTCTTGCGCTCTCCCCGGCAGGAGCGGCGCACCCGCGCCGACATGGGCAGGCCCTGTGCCGGAAAGCTCAGGCCGATCTGCGCGGCCGCCTGCGTGGCTTTCTTCAGAACGCCAGCATGGCGGGCACCAGGAGGATCACCAGCACCACCACCAGCATCAGCACCATGGGCATCAGAAGTTTTGTCCCGGCCTCCTCGCCCAGTTTTTTCGCCGTCTGCCGTCTCTCCTCCATAGACCTCTGCGCCTCCTCCTGAAGAAGTCCCGCCAGACCCTCCGCGCCTTTCTGCAGGTTAGAAGAAAGCATGCTGCCCAGCTTGATATAGCCGTTTCCGCCGCATCTTTTGCCGAAATTCTCATAGGCGCGCGCCTCCGACACGCCGCTTCTCATCTCATAGCAGGCCTTCAGCATCTCTTCATAGGCGAACCGCACTTCCTGATCTTCGCGGTCCCGATACTCCAGCGCGATCTTAAAAAATGCGTTCTGCATGGTCAGACCCGCGCTCAGAAGCATGCTCAGCTTCAGCAAAAGATCCGGATAGTCCATCGTCATCTGCCTTCTACGGAGTTCCTCTTTTTTCTGGATCTCCTGGTCCTTTCCGATCCACACAAAAACCGCCGCGGCGCAGGTGAGCATCAGACATGCTCCCGTCACGGAGACCTTCGGTTCCTGCCACACCAGTTTCTGCCCGTTCATCTCTCTCGGCAGCGTCAGGACACTCTTCTCGGCGCTCAGCTCATCCGCCTTTTCCACCTCGTCCGCAAGCGCGCGGCGAAGCTGTTCTTCCTCACTGTAATCGGGCGGATAGACGCACAGGGCGCACTCGTAAATGCGCTCCAGCCCATCGCAGGACAGCACGGCCCGAAGCTGCAGGACCTCCCCGCTTTCCGGAAGATCTTCCGAAAGATATCCGTCCGCGTCCAGAAGCCCGGCGGGTTCCTGCGACCAGACCACATCCACTTTCCCATCCGCCAGCTTGTCCGGCAGGAAGATCCGCCCCCGCACTTCATCCGCAGATGCGTTCTCCCCCAGGATGGCCGGCTCGATCTCCGAAAGAGCCTGCTCCAGGAACTGTGTTTTTTCTTCCTGCGTGTAGCGCCGCTCCGACACTACGATCTCCATCTGCTCTGTCTGTCCGTCCTCTCCGATCTGCACCTGCAGTTCCCGGGAGACCTCTCCCTCCCCGTCAGCGGGACGGCTGATCCCATAGCCGTCGATCAGAAGGGTCGTCCCCATGACTGCCGCCTGGAGCAGAAGAGAACCCCCTGCGCCCACAAACACTACCAGCAGTACATCCGCGAGACGCCCCACCGCAAAGGCCGTGATCTTCCTGTTGCCCCGCATTTTTTGAAACCGCCGGAGCAGGTAATACGCGCCCCGCCAGAAAATCCTTCTCCCCCTGGGCGGCTCCATATCCCGCGGAAGCTGCGCGGAAGAAGAGACGCCGAACAGCAGAGCCGCGCCAAAAATGATCCCAATACAAACTAACATCCGCTACACCTCAATGTTCACGATCTTCCTTCCCCAGAGCCAGGCAAGTCCGTAAACCGCCAGGCACGCGCTCATGATCACCACGCCCGCCGGGTTGTGGTACATGCCGTCCAGGAACCCCGGCGATACCGTCTGCACATAGACCAGAATGAGGGCCGGCACTGCGCTCATGATATTCTGCTCCATCTTTTTGGCAGACAGGCAGGTGTCGATCTCTCTTTTGGTCTCTTCCTTCTGGCTCGCCATGAGCACCGTGCTCCGGATGATGGCGATCAGGTTTCCTCCCGTCCGCTTCGCCGCCGAAAAAATATCGGCAAAATTGCGGATATCCTCCACGCCGCTCCGCACCGCCAGATATAAGAGCAGCTCCTCCAGGTTCCGGTTCATGCCGAGCTGGATCACGATGTAGCGAAATTCCCGCACGATCATGTCATCCTTCTCATACATGGTGCCCAGTTCTTTTAAAGCCTCCGCGAACGCGGTCTCCACAGAATATCCGGCCGCAAGCGCCACGCTCACCGACTGCATGCCGTCCAGAAACTGCCGTGCAAGGACCCTCTGGCGTTTCTTGATGCAGGATGCGCGGCGCAGCTTCACAAATCTGCCCGCCAGGGGCAGACAGAGGACGAACGCGAGGAAGGATCTGTAAAACAGATAGCTGACGGCCGCCGCCAGGGCGGCAAATATGCCGAGCGTCCCGATCCATTCTCTTTTTGAAAAGCTGTATTTCCGATAATCTGTCATTTTCCGAATCCCGCCCTTTCCAGTTTTTTGCGCTGCTTTAAATCTCCCTTCTTTACCAGCCGGCCTTCCAGCTTCTCCCCGGAATTCCTTCCCTCTTCAAATTCAAAGAGCGTGTGGGTCAGGATTTCCTCCGTCTCGTAGCGGTAGCCTGTGATCTCCACGATCTCCAGAACCTTTCTGCTCTTGTCGCGCATCCTTCCCAGGTGGATCATAATGTCCAGCCCGGAGGCGATCTGCCTGCGCACCGCCGAAACCGGCAGCTCAATTCCCATCAGGACCATGGTCTCCAGCCGCGCCAGCATATCCCTCGGGCTGTTGCCGTGCCCTGTGGAGAGGCTCCCGTCGTGCCCGTTGTTCATGGCCTGGATCATATCGATGGTCTCCTCGCCCCGCACCTCCCCCACGATCACGCGGTCCGGCCGCATGCGCAGGCTGGCCCGGATCAGGTCCCGGATTGTGATGGCGTGTTCGCCCTGGGTGTTCTCCTTCCTGGCCTCCAGGCGCACCAGATTTGCGACGCCCTGGATTTGCAGCTCCGCGTTGTCCTCTATGGTGATGATGCGCTCGTCCTTCGGGATGAAATCGGAGAGCGCGTTCAGGAACGTGGTCTTCCCGGATCCGGTGCCCCCGCTGATAAAGATGTTGTACCCGGAGATCACCAGCTTTTGCAGAAAATCCACCGCCTCCTGGGTGATGGCTCCCCAGGCCACCAGCTGCCGCATGCCGATGGGATTTTTCGGGAACTGCCGGATGGTGATGATGGGCCCGTTTAAGGCCACCGGCGGCAGCACCATGTTCACCCTTGCCCCGTTCTCCAGCCTGGCGTCCACAATGGGCACCGTGGCGTTGACGATGCGGTTGCTGCGGGCCGCGATGGACTGCACCAGATCCTCGATCTTCTCCCGGGAGTAAAATCCTTTTTCCCATCTCTGCACACGGCCGTTCTCCTCGATAAACACCCCGTCCAGCCCGTTTACCATCACCTCGGTGATCTGGTCGTTGTCCACCAGCTCCTGCAGGATGTCCAGTTTGCGCACAGAGTTGAACAGCTCCGTGCGCAGCTCATCCCTGCGGCGCAGGCTCCGGTAGCGTCCCTCCGGCTTATGCAGGAGCAGACTGTCGATCTGCTCATAGATCTCCTCGTCGCTCAGTTCGCGCGAGGTGTCCAGAAGGCTCATCAGTTTTGTATGCAGTTCATGAAATTCCGCCTGTTCCCGGGTCATATCCAGCCTCCTGCTTCAAGAGCCGCCGCACATAATCCCCCATCTCCCCGGCCGTCAGCTGTTCCCAAAAATACTCGCCCTGTGCAGGCGGCATGCAGAACGGCAGAAGGAGCTTATGCGTCTTTTCCAGGATCTCCGTGTATTCCATCTCCCGAAGCAGACGTTCATACTGCTCTATCTTGGCTTTTGACAGAAGATCCGCGCACGTCGGCATATAGATGACATCACACTGCGCCAGCAGGGCAAAGACTTCATCCACCAGATTTCCCACATCCAAGATGACCGTCTCGTAACTGCTGTATGCGGCAAGTTCTTCCAAAAGCCGCGACCACTCCTCCATGCGGATCTCCCGCAGGTCCTGCGGGGACTGTGCCGGCGGGAGATAGTCCAGCCGGCCCATTTTCTGCACGGCGGAATTTAACTTCATGATGACACTGCCCCGGTTCTGGCGCAGAAAATACATCACATCCGAGATGTCGGAGGGCGCCCGCCCGTCCAGCAGGGCCGAAAACCCCGCATACCCTTCCATATTGATATAGAGCACCGTCCGGTTCTGGGCCAGGATCTGCCCCATGGTCAGGGCAAAGCAGGTCTTGCCGCAGCGCCCCACCGGCGAGTATACCGCGCACACCGTCATGTTTTTCTTCGCCAGAAAAGCCGGCTGTGCCATTTCCTGGCGCGCATAGCAGCTCATCACCTCCGCCACCAGGCTCTCGGAGGACTGGTATTTATATACCAGCGGATATTCGTCATGGTCCTGCAGGATCTCTCCTTCCGACAGCACGATGATCCTGCGGATATTCATGTGCCGGATCTCGTCGCACATCATTTTGTCGGAGACCAGCAAGAGATCTAAGGCACTCTGCTCCGTGAACGCCCGCAGGGCTTCCACGCTGCCGAACACCAGGGTCTCAAAGGGCACGCTCTGCCGGTCAGCCAGATATTCCATCAGGTTGCAGGCATATGCCTCCTCCATATCCAAGATCGCAAACTTCTGTTTCTTCAAAAAATCCCTCCTATCACCGCCAGGCTTGCCGCAAGCACCGGGATGGAAAAATACAGATATGCGCTGTTCTCCCCCGGCACGATATAGGGGGTCCATTTTTCACCCCGGCAGCAGCCCCGGATATATTCCAAAAGATAGTGCAGGCGCTTCCGCAGCAGACCGTGCCGCACGACAGCCGCCGCCGCGAGAACTCCTGCCGCCAGGAAAGAAAGGCACACGCACTTCAGGCTGTTTTTGGGACCCAGAAAGCAGCCCGCCATCATCAGCAGCTTGATGTCCCCCGCGCCCAGCATCCGGAAATAGTGCAGCACACCCAGAAGGAGCAGCGGCACCAGCGCCCCGCCCGCAAAATCCAGAAGGCCGGGCGGGCCCTTTGTGCTCCACTGGTACGCGGCCCCCGTGATCAGCCCGCTCACGATCAGGACATTGGGGATCTTGCGCTCGCAGAGATCGCACACGATGGCTGCCATTTGAAGTGGCAACAAATAGAAAATCCACATCTCATCATCTCCTTTAGGGTTCACACATCCTTTGATTGTTTGTATTATATATGATATGTTTCCATTAGTCAATAGAAAGATATGAATATTTTTAATTTATTTTTTTGTCACCATTTATGTTGTTTCCTATTATATTTTATGAAGGGGAAGAAAACAGCTTGCAATGGAAGGCCAAAGACGGTATAATAGACTTGGTATTTTGTCTGACATTTTGAAGGGGTTTGACTATGATCAAGAAGAGAAGGTACTCTATCGGTGTGCTCATCGGCGGTGTGCACACAAACTTTCCGAAAGAAATCATAAAGGGCGTCATTTTTGCCGCAAAAGAACTGGACGTAGACGTATATTTCTTCCTTGGCACGCAGACCAAGGGATTCTTCCAGGATGTCATCGGCGTCTATTCGAGCAACTCCTACGATTACCAGTTCAACACCATTCACGACTACAGCCTGATCAGCGGTCTGGACGGCCTTATCATCAGTTTTGGAACACTGGGAAAATATCTGAACGACCAGAACGCGGTGCGGTTCGCCAAGCGCTTTAACTCTATCCCGACCGTATTCCTGACGGAGATGGTGGACGTGGAAAACTGCCATTCCCTGATCTCCGACAATTACCAGGGCATCTGCCTGGTCATGAAGCATCTGATCGAAAAGCACGGCTGCAAAAAGATCCTCTATATGGACGGGCCGGAAAACAACACGGACGCCGCGGAGCGCAAGACAGCCTATCTGGATATGATGGAGAAATATAACCTCCCCGTCTCCCCGCAGATGATCGCGCGGGGCGATTACTCGGAGTTTGTGGACCCGGAGGTGGAGCAGCTTTTAAATCTAAATCCGCACGCCGACGCCATCGTGTTTGCCAACGACGATATGGCCGCGGCCGGATATAAGGTGGCCAGAAAGCGCGGCCTTATGATTGGACGGGACATCCTCTTTACCGGCTATGACAACAGCGACACGGCCACCGGGCTGATCCCGCCCCTCACCACCGTGACCCAGGACGGCGTTACCATGGGCCGTGAGGCCGTGTACGACATGATAAAACGCTTCCGCGGAAAGATGGTGGCCTCCAAGCGCATCCCCGTCTCGTTTGTGCAGCGGGAATCCTGCGGGTGCGTATCCGAGAATATCTCGGAAAGTTCTCCCGCGGACCTCTCGGAGGAAGTGCAGAGGCTGAACCACAAGATCGCGTATATGAAGCAGGAATCTCTGAATTTCCAGCGAAAATCCTGGTTCATCCCGCTGCTCGCGCGCGACCTGAACGACTGCATTGAGGACGAGGCGGAATTTTGTTTTCAGATCATGAACAAAATGAAAGAGCTGCACGCCAACAGCGCTTATCTGTTTTTGCTGGATCCTGTGATCGTCTACGACGGCGTGAGCGACTGGACATGCCCGGACACGCTGCGGCTTGCCTCCTATTACCGGCACGGGCGCGCCATCTCCTACCAGGTGAACGACCGCCCGCTCGTGACAAAAGAGAATAGCATTTCCAAGATGATGGACGACGGCGACCGTCACAAATTTATGATCTTCCTGTTGTTTTCCGGGGAGAGGCAGTACGGCCTTCTCGCCTGCGACATCGAACAGGAGGATTTCACGTTCTTCTACGTGGTCAGCCTGCAGCTGGGCCTTTCCCTGCGCTATCTGGAGATCAGCAAGATCGAGGCCGCCCACCGCCACGAGCTGTCCCACGACATTGAAGTGATCCGCGACCAGAACCGCGTGCTGGACATCATGTCGAACCACGACGAGCTGACGGGGCTTCTGAACCTGCGCGGCTTTACCGAGAGCTCGGAACATCTGAGAATGCAGACAGTCACACCCCGCAAAGCCTACATCATCTACGGGGATCTGGATCACTTAAAGGAGATCAACGACAGCTGGGGGCACGCGGAAGGCGATTTTGCCCTGTGTTCCCTTGCCGGTATTCTGCGGGATTCCCTGCGCAGCACCGACATTCTGG
Organism: uncultured Marvinbryantia sp.; assembly: GCA_947630735.1. Lineage (GTDB taxonomy): Bacteria > Bacillota > Clostridia > Lachnospirales > Lachnospiraceae > Marvinbryantia. The sequence continues at coordinate 5,862 of CANRIR010000001.1, read as the reverse complement.
CCCGCATAGGCGGCGATGAGTTTCTCGCCCTGGTGATGTCCGACATGGACGCCTTCGACGAGGAATTCCGCTACCGCGTGAAGCAGGCCTGCACCGCCCTGAACGAGCAGTCCGAAAAGCCGTATTTTGTGGAGGTCTCCCTCGGGATCGTATCTTTTACGCTGGATCAGGCCACAGACGTGCACAAGATGGTTGCGGAGGCAGATAAAAAGCTTTATGAGGCGAAGAAACGCCGCAAACCTTCCATCCGAAAGTCAAAAAATAACCCGCAGCAGTAAGCTGCGGGTCGTTTCATGTAATCTCTGTTTAAAAATGGCTGTCATTCTATCTCTGTCCAAAAGCAGCTGTCATTCTATCTCCGCTAAAAACTGCCCTTCCGTCTCTGTTAAAAAATACCGTTTAATTTTTATTCAGAAACGGCTGCGCCGCATGCACATTAAAGAACTCGATCAGCGGGCCCATGAAGAAGGCCGTGACGATCGTTCCGACCCCCACAACCGCGCCGAGCCCGGAAACCGGTCCGCCGGACAGCAGATACAGCCCGACGCCCAGCAGGACGCAGACCAGATCGCTGGCAATGCGGCAGAATTTAAACGGGGCCACTTTCCATTTGTCGGAAATGATCAGGGACACCGCATCGTAGGTGGAGACGCCCAGATCCGCCGTGAAATAGAACGCCGACGACAGGCACATGATCACGATGCCGACAATGAGCATCACGATCCGTCCCGCCATTCCCAGATCCGGGAACAGGTTCAGCAGGAAACGGTGCGAGTAGTCTGCTATGTAGCCCAGCAAAAACAGGTTTACCAGCGTGGCGATCCCGATCCTGTGGCGGTCGTTGACCAGACTGAACAGGAGCAGACAGACGTTGGCGATCACATAAAGCGTTCCGAAGCTGACCGGAAGCAGCGCGGCCAGTCCGCTCATAAACGACTGGAACGGATCGACGCCGAACGCGGCGCGCTTAAAAAATCCCACGCTGATCCCGCAGATCACCACGCCCAGGACGCTCATGAAAATCCGCCGGTTTCTTTTTTCCATAAATAAATTCCACCTCTATCCCCACACGGTCCCCATCTTTACGAGAACGGTACCGCGGGGTATTTTTCAGCGCTGGCCCTAGGACAATCGCCTGATCACTTCCACAGCTGCGCTTTTCGGCACCCGCCTACGACAAGCGCTTGATCACTTCCAGGCACATCCGCCCGTTGTGGTACGGGCATTTCCACGGCTGCACGATGGGTTTCTGTTCTTTCTCGCTGCCGTCTGCGTTCACAAACTCAAACCACTCGGAGCCTTCCCGTTTGTCTACCAGATAGTTCTTGATAAATTCCCAGATGTCCTGCGCCGCCTGCATATATTCTTCGTTTCCGCTCTTCTGCCAGGCGTTGAGATAGCCCACCACGGACTCCGCCTGCACCCACCAGACGCGGGTGTCGTCCACCACGCCCTTCTCGCACTCGTTCGCCAGGGAGTGGTTCCGGTACGCTTCTCTGTAAACGCACGCCGCCAGTTCTTTTGTGACGGCACGCATTTTTTCCGTGTAAGCATCTTCCTTCAGCACTTCGCACGCCCGGTCGATCAGCCAGGACGCCTCTATGTCGTGCCCGAAGGAGTGCAGGTCGATCAGAGTGTTCCAGTTGTTGTCGAAGAATACCTCCAGGCGTTTTTTGTCCGGATCATAAACCTTCTGCTCAAAGAGATCCAGCATGTACAGAAGGCGCTCCTTTACCCTGTCATCCCCGGAGACATCGTACAGCTCCGTGTACGCCTCCAGAAGATGCAGCAGCGTGTTCATGGTCTTATCCGCCATCACGCCGTTCTCGGAGAGCTTCTCATTGTCCGCCGGGCCGAAATCCTCCGTGAATGCTTCCATATATCCGGCCTCATCCGTGCACTTTTCCTCCACCAGGCGGAACAGCGCTTTTGCCGTCTCCAGCGCTTCCTCCTTATGGCTCGCACGGTAGTAGGACGAGAGCGCATAAATGGCAAACGCCTGATTGTACGTGTGCTTCATGCCCTCCGCTGCTTTTCCGTCCCATGTGACGGACCAGTAGACGCCGCCGTTTTTCTTGTCCAGGCAGTGCTCCTGCAGAAACGCATACGCGTGGTCCGCCTCCGCGAGCAGAGATTCCTCTTTTAAGACCAGATATGCGTTGGAAAAGAACCAGAGGATGCGGCTGTTCAGGATGCAGCCCTTTACCGCCTTCTTATCCAGGTTCAGATTGTAATCCAGCAGACCGTAATATCCGCCGTTCTCATTGTCGCGCATACCTTTCCAAAATGGGATGATCCTCCCGGTCACATGATCTTTAATGTCCTGTACAAATTCTTCTCTCTTCATCTTTCCTCACCCATGCTATTGAACTTTTATGGTAACCGATGCCTTCCGATCCGTGCCGTCCACCGTCTGCGCGGTGATCCGCACATTCCCCTTGCCAAATGCCCTGAGTACGCCGTCCGCATCCACCGACACGATCTTCGGATCGCTGGAAGTCCATTTTACTTTTTTGATCGTGGTATTGGACGGAGTATAAACCACCTGCAGCTTCTGCACTGCCCTCCACTGCATAATCATACTGGAACCCACGCCATAAAACTGGATCTTCGCGGCTGGAACCAGCACCGTCACATCGCAGTAGGACATTACACCATTGTAGGCTTTCACGTAGATCCTTGCTTTTCCCACGGACCTCCCATACAAAATGCCGTTCTGGCTGACCTCCACTACACTTGTATTGCTGGAGGAATATGTGTAGCCGCTGGCCGCGGTGCCGAGATCTGTCTGCGCATACAGCTTTACTTTATCGCCCACCGAGATCCTCTTATATCTCTCCACCTGCACGGCTTTCGGCGGACTTACCACCTTCACCGTCATGCGGACCTGGTTCCCATATCTGTCTTTTCCCGTCAGGGTCGCCGTGCCGGCCTTGACAGCCCGGACCTGCCCATCCTCAATAGAGGAGACGGTCTTATCTCCGCTGTTCCATTTGATCTTATCGGCAAACGCCAGCGCAGCTTTTTCTCCGACGCCCATCTTCACGCCGCCCGGCGTTACCAGGACCGTACACACAGCCGTTGTATTATTATTCAGTTTTGCCGTGATCACCGTTGACCCCACTCCGCAGGCGGTGACCAATCCCGCGCTGTTCACAGTCGCCACCTTCGCATTGCTGGAAGCCCAGCGCACGATACGGCTGCCGTTTACCTTGGAAGTTATCTGATATTTAAGGACTTTAGAAGTCCCCTTCTGCAGGGCCATCTCATCACAGGAAAACTTGAGACGGGCTGTATTGCTCACATCCCCGCGCACCGTCACGTCCGCCGCCAGCTCCTGCAGTGATGTGCAGACAAGCTTGCTCGTGCTGGCCGTCATTCCCGGGAAGACCGGATAATAGTTTGTTCCCACCGGCGTCCGGTTGAACAGCGTGGCATACATCACGCAGGCGGAGAGATACGCCCCCACCTGACTGGCGTGATGATTGTCGTCCGCATAGACATTGATGTTGGGGTGCAGATACAGGTTCCTCATAAACGCGATGCCCGTAGGCGCCACTGCCACATGATACACTCGGGCCAGATCGTAAAACAGGGATTGCGTGCGATCGATCACTTCCTCAGGAGTGGAAACCGCGAGCGTATCATAAACCTCATGCCCGCTGCGCATCGGCCACGGCATATATAAAACTGTCTGCGCACCCGTATTCTCAATAATGGGAAGCAGCGCCCTGACAGACTTTTTAAGCAGAGACGGATTGGTCACTGACTCCACGCTCAGCGCCTGCAGAACCACATAATCCCATTTTTCATTTTTCAGATAGGCCATCAGTCTGTTGTGCATCAGCACTTCATACTGGTCAGCTTTATTCGGATAAACGATATGGTTCAGTTCCCGCCCAAGACATGTGACCGACGAAATCTGCGGATAGATCCGGTTTGCATTCGCCAGTTTCTGCACTGCGGGCATAAAATTACTGTATGCGGTAAAGCTGTTCCCCACAAATAAGATCCTTGGATGCGCGCTCACTGCTTTCGCCGGTGTTTTCGGCAGCGTGCCGAACAGGTCGAACGCACCCGCACGGACTGAACCCGCTCCCACCGCAAGCATGACCATGCATACCACGCAAAACCAGATCTTTTTTATTTTCCTTGCCATTGTGACTCCCTCTGCTGCAATAAATCTTAAATACGAATCTAATATAGTACATATTTTGGAATTTCGCAATCCAATTTCTGCCTTAATATTTATTAAATTTTTTAGAAAAACTCAGGCTATGCCCAGATTGGAGCGGTACAGACAGAAGGCAAGCAGGACAGACAGCACGTCCGCCACAGCCTGCGCGCAGATAACCCCGTGAAAGCCGAAGAACGCCCGCAGCAAAAACAGAAGGAGCGCAAAGAGGATCCCCTGACGGCTCAATGTGAGAATCAGGGTGGCAAGCGCTTTCCCGGTCGCCTGAAACAGCGTGATAAATACCAGGAACAATCCGGCAAACGGGGCGCTCGCCAAAAGGCAGCGCAGCATCAGGCCTCCCATTTCCACGATCGCGGAATCCTGCAAAAAGAAACGGATCAGGTGCGGCGCGGCAAGAAACATCGGGCCCGCGCCGAGAACGGCGATCGCGATCTGTACGCCAATGTCAAAGCGCAGCACCTTTTTCAGGCGCTGCCGGTTCCCAGCCCCGAAACAATAACCGATCAAGGGCATCGCGCCAAACGCAAAGCTTACCATGATCATCATGAGTATCATATAAATTTTATTGGTAATCCCCATCGCCGCCACGCTGTCCGTGCCGTAAACGGTAAGGCTTCGGTTTAAAAGCACGCCGGAAAAACTCTGCATCAGGTTATTGACGGACGCAGGGATCCCGATGGCAAAGACAGCCAGCATATTTTCGCGGCTGATGCGAATATGCCTGGGGGAAACCGACAGTTTCCTCGCTTTTTTGACTGTCACCCAGACCATCAGCGCCACGCTGACCACATTCCCGAGCACCGTGGCGATGGCCGCCCCCGCGGCCCCCATGCGGAACGTGAAAATGAAAAGCGGATCCAGAATGATATTGAGCACGGAACCGGCAATCGTAGCTGCCATGCACTGATTTGCCAGGCCCTCCGTGCGCAGCTGGTTCGTGGGAACCAGAGAGACTACCATGACGGGCGCGCCGATGGCGATATACGTATAATACTGGGAAGCGTGATAGAACACATCGTCCTTCGCGCCCAGAAGGCGCAGGATCGGCGTGCGAAAGAGCAGCATCAGCGCCCCGGTAAGCACACCCACGGCAACGGAACACCAAAACCCAAAACTGCTGACATTCCTGCCCTCATCGTTGCGCTGTTCGCCAAACAAACGCGAAATGACAGAACTGCTGCCCAACCCGCAGAGATCGCCCAGGGCGACCAGCAGGATGAAGACGGGCGCGCAGATCGATACGCCCGCCACCAGCGCGGCGTCCTGCGTTTTTGCGATAAAATAAGTATCTGCCATGTTGTAGACCAGCCCGACGATCCGCGCCAGCACAAGGGGAACCGTCAGCGTGAAAAATGCTTTGGGGATCAATGTTTTTTCAAAAAGTTCGTTGCCTTCCATCTTACATTCCTCTCTTTGTATTCCAAAACAGTTCTCATTATATCTGGTCTCTATGGATTTTGCAAGAAAAGAAAGAGAGGAACCTGCGGTCTCCGCTTCGCTTCGGTCGGTCCAAAGCCGAGGTCCACTGGACCTCGTGATCTCCGCTTCGCTCCGGTCGGTGCTAAACGTGCGCCACTGGCGCACAGCACCCTCTGCGCCCGAACGCGTTCGCTCCGTCAGAGATCACAGGTCACTTCTTTCACACTGATTATAAAAAATGCAGA